>JAQGPI010000524.1 GCA_028293175.1 Verrucomicrobiaceae bacterium
GCCGCAATCAGCCGGATGAACTCTGGCAGATAACTGGCCACCGTCACATCACCCACGCCTCGAATCTTCTTCGCTGCCTCGATGGAGGTGGGTTTCAAGCGGGTGAAGAACTCCAATGTCTGGTTGCTGAAGACCGCGTAGGCAGGCTTGCCGTCGCTTTGGGCCAGGGCGAGGCGCAGGCGCTTGAGCTTGTCGAACAGAGCATCATCAAAGCCGAGTTCCTGGGATTTGACCTCGGCAACATTGGTGCCGGGTTTGAAGGGGTTCGCCTTCTCGTTGAGATTGGGCCAGCGCATCTTGGGGCCGATGCCGGTACGCATTGCCTGATCGCCCTTGGTGGTAAGTGAGATGAGGGGATACTCGCCGGAACTGACCTGCACGAGGCCATGCTTTTCCATCTCCTGGAAAAGCTGCTGCACGCCGCTGCTGCCGATGGATTTCAGCATCCCGTAGGTGGTGAGCTGGTCGAGCTGGGCATCCAGCACTTCGCGGCTGCGGCTGCCGGTGAGCATGGCGATGACTCGCCCCTTCCCGAAGCGGCCCTCCCAGCCGCCGCTCGGCACCCGTTGGCACATGCGTGCGACGCCACTGAGCGCTTGTCGCATCATGGTGATCTCCTCCGGATTGCCGTCGCGTGGCGGGGCCACACCTTGATTACGGCAGGCATCGCAGGAGCCGCAGGGGACGGCATCCTCCTCGCCGAAGTACTCCAGAATCACCACCTGCCGGCAGACGTCGGAGTAGCAGAAGTCGATCATCGACTTGAGCTTCGAGTGATCACGACGAGATTTTTCCTCCAATGCCTTGCGGTCAATTTTGAGGTCGCGGGCCAAGCTGTTGCGTTGGAGCAACCGGGTGCCGCGAATGCGCTGGCCAGGCAGATCAAAACGCTCAATGTAGCCAGCGCGCCCCAGGTGCCCCAGCGCGGAGCTTACGCACATGGAGTTCTTCAAATTCGCGCGCTCGGCGATGTCATCAATGCTGCTATGCACTTCGTCCTGAGCATCGGCGCTGTTGAGCAGGGCTTGATACACATCGCGGATGACTTCAAAGGAGGGATTGCTGCCATCGATGAAAAACTCCTGGGTCTTGGTATCGGCGAAATTGAATAGCAGCTCGCAGTGCCCAGGCTCGCCATCGCGACCGGCACGCCCCGCCTCCTGGTAGTAGGCCTCAATGCTGCCGGGAACATCGAAATGGATGACGAAGCGCACGTCGCTGCGGTCAATGCCCATGCCAAAGGCATTGGTGGCCACGGCGACATCGCGCTCCTTGGAAATGAAAAGATTCTGCGCCCGTTCGCGGCCTTTTTCATCCATGCCGCCGTGGTAGGCGATGGCCTTGATGTTCCACTCATCAAGCAACGAGATGACTTCCTCAACGCGCTTGCGCGTGGCGCAGTATACGATGCCGGTTTTGTGCGAGGCGATGATACGGCGGATGCGGTCGTACTTGTCCTCGTGCCGCTTGGTCTGGGCGACATTGAGGCTAAGGTTAGGACGGGAGAAACCGCTGATGCTGACGAAGGGATCGCGCAGGTCCAGGTGCTTGAGGATGTCGCTGCGGACATCGGCCGTGGCCGTGGCAGTGAGGGCGATGACTTGCGGGCGGCCCAGAGGCTCCAGCGCCTCGTGCAGGCGCAGGTAATCAGGACGGAAATCATGGCCCCACTGGCTAAGGCAGTGTGCCTCATCAATGGCAAACAGGGCGATGTCCACCGTGCGCAGGGCATTGATGAAGGCATGGCTGCGGAAGCGTTCGGGGGCCACGTACACGAGCTTGAAATCGCCGCGTCGCAACCCGTCCAAACGCTCCATTTGTTCGCCGGGACTGATGGAGCTGTTAATCAGCGTTGCGGGAATGCCGCGGTTAAGCAGCGCATCCACCTGATCCTTCATCAAGGCGATGAGCGGGCTGACCACCACCGTGACGCCGTCCATCACCATCGCCGGAAGCTGGTAGCACAGGGACTTGCCGCCGCCGGTGGGCATGATCACCATGGAATCCCGACCAGAAAGGATATTGCCGATCACCGTCTCCTGTCCCTCTAGGAACTCACGGAAGCCGAAATACTGCTGCAAGGCCGCGCGCGCATCATGGATGCGGGGGGACATGTCAGCAGTTTCGGCGGGGGATTCGGTCACCCTCCTATCATGGCCTGACTCGGCCCAGGCTCAAGTGCTGTTCACTTGATCAATGGTGGAATATTGGGGAAATGCGCCCCGATCATCAAGCATTTGACCTGGAGAACCTTTGTCATGCATGCTGGGAATTCATTCCAGACCGACAATGAAAGGCATCCTCTGCATGGCGCTCACTAGTTCCACCCTCCTCGCTGCCAGCATTGCTCCTGCAGACTGGCAACATTTGCCTGACATTCCGGATCAGTTAGGGCTGGCCGGAGCCTTTGCTGGAGTGGTGGACGGTGCACTGGTGATGGCCGGAGGCGCGAATTTCCCCGATAAAATGCCCTGGGATGGGGGGATCAAGCGGTGGCACGACACGGTGTGGGTGCTGGACAAGCCGGAGGGTGCGTGGCGAAACGCGGGCAAGCTTCCCCGACCGCTCGGCTATGGCGTGAGCGCGACCGCGCCGAAGGGGCTGATATGCGTAGGGGGGAGTGATCTGAAACAGCATCACAACGAAGCCTTTCGACTGTCCTTGAAGGACGGAGCGGTGGTGACCGAGACGCTGCCGAGTCTGCCTTTGGCGCTGGCGAATTGTTTCGGCGCTCTAGTTGGCAACGATCTGTAC
>JAQGPI010000538.1 GCA_028293175.1 Verrucomicrobiaceae bacterium
ACCTATGAACTCAACGCCAGTTTCCTGCCTAGCACCGAGCAGGGTCTGAACGCGCTGGTTGAGAAGCCCTCCTCACGCCCCGCGCCCTCCTCTTGGGTGCAGGTGATGAAGAAGCTCACCCTTGATCCCTGGGGCAATCCTTACAACTACCGCAAGCCCGGCACTAAGGACAAGAACGGCTACGATGTCTATTCCAACGGCCCCGATGGCCAGGCCGATACCGGCGATGACATCGGCAACTGGGATCAATAAACCCTTAGCTCCGCCCTTCCTATGAACACCCGTCCGCATCATTCCTTGAAGGCCGCCGCAGGCTTCACCTTGATCGAGGTCTGCATCGCCATGACCATCGCCATGCTGATTCTCGGCGTGGCGGTGCTAGGCATCAGCGGCGTGCAGGAAGAACAGAAACTGCGCGAATCCGCCGCCAAGATCGAGTCCACCGCCCGCGACTCCCTTTTGAAGGCAGTGGCCGAGCACCGGCCCGTGCAGATCGACATCGCTGGCGGCATCCAGGGCACCGAGGGCCGTGTGGAAGTGCGCCGCTACGGCGAGAAGACCTTCCGCAAGCCGGACAACGGCGAGGTCTGGGAATTCAGCCCCACCGGCGTGTGCGAACCCATCGAACTGCGCGTGACCAATGGCACCGGCGTCATCGAGATGGGCTTCGATCCGCTCACCGGCTGCGCCCGCCGCAAGAGCATCACCGTCAACAGCTAACAAGTACCTTCATGCAATTCAGCCGCGCACATTATAAGACCGCTTCCCTCCGCTCCGCGCGGAAGGCTGGCGGCTTTGTGCTGCTGGAGATCATCATGGCAATCGCACTCTTCTCCATGGTGGCCGTGGCCATGACCCGCGCACTGGACATGATTGCGAAGACCTCCAAGGCCGCGCAGCGCGAAGGCCAGGTGATGCGCGTGCTGGAGTCCGTGCTCGCTGAAGTCGTCCACCAACCTGAACTCAAGTCTGGCAGCGAACACTTCACCGGCGGTGCTGATGGCGTGACCGCCGATGCCAGCATTCAGCGCGTCGACCTTTATACCCGCAACAAGTCCAGGCTCGACCACATGTTTGAAATTCATGTGAAGGCCTGGATCACCGATGGCCGCGCCCGCCTGATGGAGCGCGAAATGAAAACCTATGTATACTCACCCAACAGCCCGGACAAGTGACGTCGGGCGCTGGGAGCGCGGCTTCACTTTGATCGAAATCATCGTCGGCATGGCGCTGCTCGTCATCGTCATCGGCGGCGTGTACGGCGTGGCCAATGGCGCGCTGGCGGTGGGCAAGGCCATGACCGACCGCCGTCTGTTCGAGACGCGCATCATGAACTTCGTCTCGGCCTGGCGCGAGTACTTGGAGACGCTGCCGCCGGAGACGCGCATCACCGTGGGCGAGAAGCCTTCGCGCAAGTTTGGCAAAGGCAGCCTCCTGTTTGAAAACGGTAGCGTGCCTTTTGCCTGGACACGCGCTGTGAAGCTGGCGCCCGCTGTCGAATTCAAGATGGTGCGCTCGAAGACCGTGCCGCGCGCCAGTGATTTGATGGTGATCCATCTGCGCAAACCGGAACGCGCCACCTCGCCTGATGAGTACGAGGTGCTGGCCCAGATGCCATTGCTGGAGGGACTTTCCGAGTTCTCCTGGCAGTTCTTCGATGCGGAAAAGAAGAAGTGGGTCACGCTCTGGGAAGACCAGCCGCATCCGCCACTATATATGCGCCTGCTCTTTGGTTTTGTATCAGAACCTAAGACATATGAATACACTTTCTGGTTCAGCGGCGGCAATCAAACGAACGATGCTTTGCCTCCTGGCGCACAACCGGTGAATGGCAATGCGCCGGGCACTGTCCCTGGTGGCAATCTTCCCGGCGGTGTGTCAGTGCCAACTCCACAGGCAGGAGGTGGCTCGTGAGAACTATCTTGCCATCACACCTCAACCAAGGCTCCGCGCTCATCGCCGTCTTCTGGATGATCGCCGTGCTCGGCATGGTGATCTTTGCTTCCACCAAGATGCTCGCGGCGGATACCAAGTCCGCCCGCGTTATGCGCGACCGCATGTTCGCCAAGCGCTATGCCGAGATGGGCCTGGAAGTGGGCCGTCATCCGCAGATCGAGCTTTATGACCCTTTGCTGAACTACGGTGATGACTCCGGCAGCTACACCGTGCGCCTGACCACGGAGGAGGCGCGCTTCAACATCAACCGGCTACTACTTCAATCCGATGGCGCGATCCTGCGCCGCATCTTTACCTATTGGGGCATGAAGCCCGATGCCTCGGCTCGCATGGTGGATGCGCTGAAGGACTGGGTGGATGCCGATGATCTCACCTCGCTCAATGGTGCTGAGAAGCGCGACTATGAAAAAATGGGCTTCAAGGGCCTGCCGTACAACCGCCCCTTCAAGGATCTCGACGAGATGCTGCTGGTGCGCGGCATGGAGGCGCTCAATGTGATGCGCCCGGACTGGCGCGAATGGTTCACCGTGTATGGCGATGGCCGCATCGACATCAATGAAGCGCGCCCCGATTTCATCAGCGTGCTCGCGGAGGTGCCGATGGAGCGCCTCACACCGCTGCTCAAGTATCGCAACGGTCGCGATGGCGCGCCGCACACGATGGATGACATGAAGCTGGCGAGCGCCGTGCAGGTGGCCCAGATGCTCGGTGTGTTTCAACCCAAGATCGTCCAGGAACTTCAGCAGTGGGTGCAGTTCCAGGGCCCCATCCGCCGCATTGAAAGCGTCGGTTCGTTCAACAGCATGCAGCGCAAACTGCTGCTGGTGACGCAAAACAATCAAACCCTCTGGCGCGGAGAGGTGCCTGTCCAATGAGCAAGAAAAAACAAAAGCACGAAGTGCTCGTTCCCGGCGACAAGGCCTGGGAACTGTGGTCTGGCGGTCTCGCGGGCGCGTTCGTCCGCACCAGTACTTTTGAAGACGGCCCCGGCGCCTTCAGTCGCGGTGCCAGCCGCCGTGTACTGGCGCTTCCCGCCGCTTCTCTTTGGGTCCTTCCCGCATGGATGAAGGGCACCCAGGCGCATCTGCGTGATATGGCGCAGCTTCATCTGGAGCGGCTCGGCGTGCGCACTCCGCAGCATGCGGAAAGCCTGTGCGTGGATGCCCTTACCGAACTGGATGGCAGCATCCTGGCGCGTGTGGTCGCTCTCAAAGATGTGCCCACCCCGCTGGCCGATTTCCGTGTGCTGCCGGAGGAATGCCGCCTGAGCGCCTCCTGCCTGCCGCTGCCTGCCAATTCGCTCATCGTGTGGCGTGAACTGGGCCGCCTCGTGGTCGCCATTACCATCGGCCCGCGCCTCGCTTACTTCAGCCCGTTGTCCTCCGCTGCTCTTGACCACGGCGGCCTTGCCGAGCTGAATAACATCTGCTTGCAGTTAACTTTCCAGCGCGTGCTCAGCAATCTCTCGGGCATCGTGCTTTGGATTGAAGACGGCAATGTGGAGGCCATTCAAAAGGCCACCGGTGTGCCCGTCACCCGTGAAGACCGGCCCGCGCCGCAGATTGCGGCCGTGAGCAAGACCGGGCTGATGCCCGGCGATGTGATCGCTACGCGCCAGGCCTCTGAATCTGCCTCGCGCACCCGCCTCCTGGTGCTGGGCGGTGCTTTCGTCATGGCTGCCCTGGTGGCGGCCTTCATGGTTGTCATGTCCATGGCCACGCAGGAGCGCGATGCCTTGCGTGAACAGGTGGCGGAGATCACGCCACGCGCTGCCAAGGTGCAGAACCACAAGGAAGCTTGGCAGGAAGTTGCCACCGCCGTGGACCCTAATTCCTATCCGATGGAATTGCTCATGCGCTGCATGGAACCCAAGGCTTCCAACGAGGTCACGCTCACCGGTTTCGAATGCACCCAGGACACCATCATGATCCGTGGCCGTGCACCGGAAATCTCGCCTGCGCTGAAGTATTCCGAGGAGCTCAAGCAGACGGATTCGCTGGCCTTTACCTGGGACCCCGGGATTCCCCGGATTGAGTCTGACAACAGCGCGACCTTTGAACTGAAAGGAACGCGCAACCCATGAAACGCAGCGAAAAAATCCTGCTCGCATCCTTCGCGATCGTCTTCCTCATCGTGGTTGGCGGCGGCTTGGCCACTGTAGGGCTGAAGAATTATCGTCAGGTGAAAGGCGAGACCGCGCAGCTCCAGGCTAAGCTCAAGCAGATGGCTGGGAACATCGCGCAAGGCACCGAATGGCAAACGAAGGCCGACTGGGTGGACAGTTCCATCCCCAAGTACGGCAGCCATGAGGAGGCCTCATCAAAGCTCTTCGCCGCGGTGCAGAAGGAAGCCGAGGCCGCTGGCCTCACCATCAGTGCCAAGGAAATGGTCTCCGCCGCCGTGCCGAAGGAGGGTGATCCGCTTGGCTACTTTGACAAGGCCAGTATCAAAATCAGCTTCGCCGATGCAAAGGAGCAGCAGCTCTTTGCCTGGATGCATTCGCTACAGAAGCCCAAGTCCTTCATCGGCATCACCCGCCTCCAGCTCAGCCCGCATTCGCAGGGCAAGAGCGTGGTGTGCGAGGTGGACATCACCCAGTTCTTCCGTCAGGCCACGGCCACCAATCTGAGCAAGGCCAATTAACGCACACTTTCTCACACCATCGTGAAACGTATCAATCTCTTCCGCATCCTAGTGGGTCTCGCCCTCATCGTCGCGATCAAGCTGCACGCGCAGGACGACGCCCCCCTCGAAGTTATCGCCAAAGCCCAGCCCGCCACGCCACCCGCTGCCGCTCCTGCCGAGGTGGTGGACAACGACTGCCCAGTAATCGTGCCTGCGCTCGATCATTACGCGAAGCTGTGGACAAATTCGCTCTTCACCTCCCGTGCCCTGCCGCCGCCGGAGGCTCCCGCCGGCCCGAACTTCACCGACAATCTCTCGCTTTCCGGCACCTATGAGGAGAAGGGCAAGCTCACCGCCATTCTTATCGACAAGTCCACCTCATCGGTGGTACTGGCCTACATTGGTGAAGACAATCCCGAGGGCTTCCGCATTGTGAAAGTGACGCCCGGCGGCCTTCCTGATCAGATGAAGCTGCAATTGCAAAAGGGCAGCCAGTTTGGCTGGGTGGGCTTCAGCAACGATGTGCAAGGCGAGGCTCCTCCGGCCGCCGCTCCTGCCAGCTCCCTGGGCACGCGCAATGCCGTGCCGAGCCCCGGGCGTGGCTTCAACAATCGCCCGCTGCCGAATGCCGGGAGAAGCGCTCCGATGCCTCCCCCGTTGCCTGTGCCTCTCACGGAGCCTGCTGCACCATCGCCCTCTCCTGCTGTGGAAAACAGCCTGCGCGGCGGCATGCCGAGCGTGGCTCCGGCTGTGCCTGTGGATATTCCGCTGCCGCCACCTTGATATATTTAAGGGAGCACCGACATTCGCTTTCGCGTCCACTCAGATTTGATGAAAGCGATTTGTCTCATAACCTTCGTGTTAGCCTTAAGGCTTGGCGCGATCGGACATTCTCCGCAGGTGGAGAAACAGATTAACGATCTTTGGAGAGAGAGGAGGCATGCAGAACTACAGGCCTTGCTCGATGCCAAGGCGTCGGCCACGCCGCCTGATCTAGTTGCTCTCTATTGCTGTAAGTTTTTTTACATTTTTGTTCTTCCTGATCAGAAGAAGGCATTACAATCGGCAACCAATTTAAAGATGGTTGCTGATGCGAGTCACAACAAAGACTTCATTGAGCTGGCGACCCAGAACCTCGCTGATGTTAAATCAGTCCCCGCTATTGAATTTGTAGCACCCGAGGCAATTGGCCTCGATACCCTTTACAAAGAGTTTCCGGATAAGTTTCCAAATATCGATTTTGCGGTGCGGCTACGGCAATTTATTGGACCTTAGACGCCTTCATTGGATTGTTGCTGCGCTATAGGGTGTGGCGAACCGAATGGTTAATGCCCCGCCTTGACCCGCAGCAACGGGGGGCTCTTCCCCGTGCTTTCCTTGGTGGCAAAAGCATGTACCAGCCCGCCCCTTCCTGTCTCATCGGTTTCACGACAGATGATGAAGGTGGCAATCCGGTTGGTATCGGCGGCCAGGAAGTCACGCAACGCTTTCCCGCGCAGTACTCTGGTGCCCCGGTTCACGCCCTGGGCGATCTCGAAACTGCCGAGGAGCTTCGCTTTCGATGACATGGGCAGATTGCGTTCAGTTTGCTCCGGATCGTGGGCCGGGGAATGCTGCCAGGTGAGGCCGTTTTCCTCCCAGTCGTCCTCAGTTTCATCGGTCAGGCCATAGACATCGAAGGTGGAATCCGGCACCATGGAGGCGAAGCCGAGATCGCTGGGCTCGATGGTGAGCACGAGTTCGGCGTCTTCAAAATGGCGGCCGGCAAACGAACTTAAATCAAAGGCCACGTAGCCCTTGCGGTTCAGCTCCGGCTGCATCTCGCTGCGCTTCACGCGGAAGAACGGATCGCTGCCAAAGTCACGAGTGTTCTTCGTCACCGACTGAATATAGCTGTCCTTGCCATGCCCAAAGGCGGTGGAAATGATCTGCCAGCCGCCGCCACCATCCATCACCATGTTAGGCTGCCAGCGGTTGGGTTCCGCATCAGCCGTCTGGTCCGGATTCAGGCGGCTTTGTAGCCAGCCGTGGTCATCCGTCTGGCCTTTGGTGAGCTGCTTCACTTCGCTTGTGCCCTTACGGTTCACATCCACACGGCCTTCCAGCACTTGCACGCGGTAGTTGCCGTCCTCACCGGTACTGAGGCCGAATTTCGTGCCCCAGTCCACCACCCTAGCCTTCGTGGTATCAATGCTGAAACCGTGAGCGCTGGGCGGCACATCGGCCACCACCGTGCCGCGCTTGAGACGGCAATTCATGGCGTCGAGCACTTCCACCGTTGCCGGTGCCTCAAGCACGATTTCCGCGCCGCTGTCGAAGCGCAGCGTGGCGATGCCTTCGATGAGATCGAGCGTGCCGGGCGAAAGCCGTGCACCCTGCGCGGTAGGCAGGCTGCTGCCCGCCCACTGGCACTGCTTGGCCTGGATGAGCGTGGCCACGGTGGGCGCACTGGGGCCGACAGCGAACCATCCGGCCATGAGTGTGATACAAGCTGCCCCAGCGCCGGTGGCGGCGTACTTCCACCACTGGCTCTTCCGCGCCGCCACGGGAAGCTCGCGCACGAGGTTTTGGTCAAAGCGCAGTTCCGCATCCAGATGCAGGGCCTTGGCGAAGACCTCGCGCGCCTCCGGTTCCGCTCTCAGCCGGGCATCCAGAGCGGCGGTTTCCTCCTCGCTCAGCTTGCCGCTCATGTAGCGTTCGGCCAGCTCCAGCAATTCCCATTGTTCGGCAGGCTTCATGTTACGCGGCCTCCTTGGTGAGCTCTTTTTCCACGCAGCCAAGCAGTGCGTAACGCACGCGACTGAGTGCGCGGTACACAGCGGCGACGGTGCTGCGGACTCGCTCGGCCACTTGTTCGATTTCCATGTCATCGAAGTAGCGCAGGGTCACAAGCTGGCGGTGTTCGGCAGGCAGCTTCGATAAGCAAGCGCGCAAGGCATCGCGGCGCGCATCGCCGGTATCGCCTAGGCGCTCCACCTCATGGTGCAGGGCCTCCAATGTTTCCTCGCCCAGGGGCAGGTGCTCGCGCTTCGCTTGGCGACGGTAAGTGAGGATCTGATGGAAGGCCGTCTTGCGCGCCCAGGCGAGGAAATTGGTGCCCGTCTCGAACTGATCAAAGGAGCGCCAGAGGATCAGCTTCGTCTGCTGCAAAATATCATCCGCATCCGCGCCGCCCTGGACAAGGCTATACACATACACGCCCAGCGCACGGTCGTGCTGGGTGAGCAGTTCTAGGAATTCCTGGGTGCGGTCGGCGGCGGGCATGAGGAAAGGGTTACAGGAAGAAGAGGCGCGCGGAGGGAGGAATTGGACAGAAATTTTTGAGGCGAAAGGTATTTTCAAGGTCCACTTCTGCCGTCTTTCCGAAACTCCCCCGGCGTCACGCCGTGCCGTTCCTTGAACGCCGCTTGCAAGTAATGACTGTGGGTGAAGCCGGTCTGCCTGGCAATGGTGTCGATGGTCAGGTTCGTATCGCGCAGCAGATGCTCTACGGCACGGAAGCGGATGCGCTGGATTTCTTCTTTGGGCGTGCGGTTCAGCGCGGCCTGCATCCGGCGCTCCAGAGTGCTGCGCGAGGCGTTTAGCTTGCGGCAGATTTCATCCACCGTGATGCCCGTGGTGGCACCTTCGCGAATGAGCCGTGCGGCGCGTGCGATGAGCTGGTCATTGATCACCAGGTCATCGGAAGAAGCGCGCACCACGATGCCTTTCGGCGGCACGAGAATATCGCGCTGAGCCAGGGGCTTGCCGCGCATCAATGAATCGAGCATCTGCGCGGCGAGGTAGCCCACGCTGGTCCCGTCGAAGCGCAGGCTGGTGAGGGGAGGGGAGGCGAATTCGCACAGCGTTTCTTCGTTCTCGGTGCCCACCACGGCGACCTCCTCCGGCACGGAAAGACCGGCGCGTTGACAGGCGTCCAGCAGGCGCACGCCCATCTGGTCGTTGGCCGCAAAGATGCCCACCGGCTTGGGCAATTTGTTCAGCCAGTTGATGAGACGCGCCTGGCCTTTTTCCCAGTCTTTTACGCTGTCGGATTCACGCTCGGGAAGCAGTGCGCAATCGCAACCAGCGGCACGCACGGTACTGACGAAATTTTGCACGCGCTCCTCGAAGAAACGCTCGGTGTGCAGGCTGTAGGTGGCAAAGGTGCGGTAGCCCCGGTTGAGGAAATGCTCGGCCACCGTCCTGCCGATCAGCCGGTTGTCCATGCCCACGGAAGGCAGTTGCGGGCACAGGTGGCTGGAGCGTGTCTCCACCGCTGGCAACCCCGTGGCGGCGATGATGTCCGCCGTTTCTTGGGTGAAAGTGCGGCTGATTATGCCATCGCCATCCCAGTTTTTCAGCCAGGGCGGTGGTGAGGACTCTAGGGCGCGCAGTTCTATGAAGGTGGACCAGGGGCCGTGCTCGGCCACGTAGCGTCGGACGCCGCCGAGGAGTTCGCGGGTGTAAGTGCGCGTGGTTTCCACCAGCAGCGCCACGCGGGGGATGTTTTGGCGAGTTCGACGCATGACGGAAAACCTGAGGATGACTGCATCATACCCGCAGTGACAAGCCTCTGGCAATCACGTTTGATACTAGCGTTACAACTTCCCATTTATGTCCAAACCCAAAGTCCTTATCATCGTCGGCGACGCCACAGAAACTGTGGACACGCTATATCCTTACTACCGTCTGATCGAGGGCGGCTATGAGCCCGTCGTCGCCGCTCCGGAGAAGCGCCGCTACCAGATGGTGCTGCACGAAGTGAAGCCGGGCTGGACGATCACCAAGGAGTGGGAAGGCTATTCCATCGTGGCCGACATCGCCTTTGCCGACATCAAGCCCGAAGAGTACGCGGGCATCTTCTTCAGCGGCGGCCGGGCCCCAGAATACATCCGCGAAGACGAGGACCTGCTGCGCATCACGCGCTGGTTTTGGGAAAACAAGAAGCCCTGCGCCAGCGTGTGCCACGGCGTGGAAATCCCCGCGCGTGCAGGTATCGTCAACGGCCTGCGCATGGCCACTGTGGCGAAGTGCAAGTTCGACCTGGAAATCTGTGGCGGCATCTATGTGAACGAGCCCTGCGTGATCGACCAGCACATGTTCAGCGGCCGCACCTACCATGACAGCGGGCATTTCATCGCCCCCTGGATCAAGGCCATGGATGCGCAACTCGGCAACGCCTAACACCTGTATGCATACTCGACGCAACTTCCTGCAGCAGGCGGCCGGTGCCCTTGCCTTTTCCTCCGTGCCATGGATCGCCAGCGGCGCGGATGCCGGTTTCAGCCTGGGCATGAGCCTGTACGGCATGAAGACGGTACCCTTGATCGAGGCGCTCAAGACTTGCGCTGAGATCGGCTACCGCAATGTCGAGCTGGCGCTCAATGCGGGCTTCCCCACCGAGCCAAAGGTCTTCACGACCGAGGCGCGCAAGGATGCCGTGAAGCAGCTTCAATCCCTGAAGCTTGGCCTGTCCTGCCTGATGCTGAACATGAGCCTCGCGGCGAATGACAAAGCTCATGAAGCGGCGTTGGAAAGCATCAAGGAAGCGGCGCTGCTCGCCCATGAAATGAACCCAGCCAATCCGCCGATGATCGAAACCGTGCTCGGTGGCAAGCCTGCCGAGTGGGAGGAAATCAAGGAGCGCATGGCCGACCGCCTGAAGTCCTGGGCGGACACCGCTGCTGCGGCCAAGGTCGTCATTGCCATCAAGGCGCACGTGGGCAGCGCGGTGAATTCACCAGAGCGGCTGCTCTGGCTTGTGCAAAAGGTGAACAGCCCGGCGATCTGCGTGGACTATGATTACAGCCATTTCGAGGTGGCAGGCATCCCGCTGGCGGAAAGCCTGAAGCTATTGCTACCGCACACAAAGTTCATCCATGTGAAGGACACCATGGGCGACAGCAAGAAGTTCCAGTTCCTGCTGCCGGGCGAAGGCCACACGGATTACGTCGCTTACTTTAACATCTTGAAGGAGCACAACTACACAGGCCCTGTTGTTGTCGAAGTCAGCGCGCAGATCTTCAACAAGCCCGGCTACGATCCTGTCGTTGCCGCGAAGAAGTCCTACACCGCGCTTGCCGCTGCCATGGCCAAGGCCGGAGTGGCCAACATCTGATCCCATCGCCTTTCACATTCCATGCCGATCATCACTTCTTCGCAGACCCAGCCGGAATACGACGTGGCCATTGTCGGCTCCGGCGCGGGCGGCGGCCAGATGGCATTCACGCTCACGATGGCCGGTTTGAAATGCGTCATGCTCGAAGCCGGGCGCAGCTATGTGCCGGAAACGCAGACGGCGATGTTCCACCGGCCCGAGCACGTGCCGTTGCTCAACACGCCCACGCCTGACAAGCACATGGGCTTCACCGATGCCACGGTGGATGGCGGCTGGGAGGTGCCTGGCGAGCCGTACACGCAGGCGAGCAACAAGGATGAGGAAAAGTTTTGGTGGTGGCGCGCTCGCATGTTAGGCGGTCGCACCAACCACTGGGGCCGCATGTCGTTGCGCAATGGGCCGCTGGACTTTAAGCCGCGCTCGCGTGACGGCCTGGGATTCGACTGGCCCATCGGCTATGATGATGTGGAGCCGTATTATACCAAGGTGGAGATGCTTATCGGCGTCTTTGGTACCAATGAAGGCCTGGAGAACACACCGAATTCTCCCGCCGGTGTGCTGCTGCCAGCGCCCAAGGGGCGGGCTTCGGAACTGTTGCTGCAAAAGCATGCGAAGAAGCTGAACATCCCGGTGATCTCGATTCATCGGGCGGTGCTAACCCGTCCCTTGGATGCGGATAACATCCCGGCCAAGCTCTTTCCCAACAATCCGAAAGTGCAGAAGATCGTCGGTGATTCCATGCGCATGCGCGCGCCGTGTTTCTGGGCGACGGACTGCCATCGCGGTTGTGCAATCCGCGCGAATTATCAGAGCACCACGGTGCATCTGCCGCCCGCCCTGGCCACGGGCAATCTCGACATCGTGCCCAATGCTCATGCGCGTGAAGTCATTCTCGGCAAGGATGGCAAGGCCAAGGGTGTGCTTTATATCGACAAGACCACGGGCGACGAAGAGCGGGTGAAAGCCAAGGTGGTGGTGCTAGCCGCGAGCAGCGGTGAGACCGTCCGCCTGTTGCTTAACTCGAAGAGCGCGCACTTCCCGCAGGGCATCGGCAATGGCAACGGGCTGGTGGGCAAGTACGTGATGGATTCCGTCGGCACATCGGTCGGAGGACAGGTGCCCATTCTCGAAAACCTGCCGCCGCACAATGAGGATGGCGCGGGCGGTCCGCACTTCTACATCCCCTGGTGGCAGTACCAGGAACAGTTGAAGGGGAAGCTCGATTTCGCCCGCGGCTACCATGTGGAATTCAATGGCACACGCGGCATGCCGGGCGGTCGCAACCCGCTTTCGGATGAACTGGGCAAGGGTGCTTACGGCACCAAGTTCAAGGAAGAAGCGCGGCGATACTATGGCTCCAACGTGGGCTATACTTGTCGGGGCGAGCAGATTCCGAATGATGATTGCTTTGCTGAATTAGATCCCGAGGTGAAGGACAAGTGGGGCATCCCGGTGCTGCGCTGGCATTGGAAGTGGAGCGACCAAGAGCGCAACATGGCGGCGCATGCGGCGAAGACTTTCACCGCCTTCATTGAGACGATGGGCGGAACAGTGCGGGCTCAGAAGAAAGCCGCTATTGAGAACGGCGGCCGAGTCATTCACGAGGTCGGCGGCGCACTGATGGGAGCCGAAGCGAAGAAGTCCGTGTGCAACGGCTGGAACCAGACTTGGGATGTGAAGAATCTCTTCCTCAGCGATGCCGCGCCCTTCCCTTCGAATGCGGACAAGAACCCCACGCTCACCATCATGGCCCTGGCCTGGCGCACGGGCGATTACATCATCGAACAAGCCAAGAAAGGAGAGCTGTAAGCCATGACTGAAGGAGAAACGACAGCGCTGCGTCTTGATCGCCGGCAGGTATTGAAGTGGTTCGCTGCCACGGCGGCCTCCACGCAGCTCAGCGAGTTTGGTTTTGCGGCTGCCGTACCGGTTGTCACGGCCAAAGGCTACGGTACTGATCCCGAGCTGATGAAGATCTACAAGCCAGGGGACTTTTGGCCGCTGACTTTCACCGCCGAGCAACGTAAGACGGTTGTCGCGCTGGCGGATGTTATGTTCCCTGAGGACCATCTCGGTCCTGCCGCGAGCACGCTGCGGGTGCCGGACTACATGGATGAATGGATCAGCGCGCCGTATCCGATTCAGCAGAAGGACCGTGCGGCTTTGCTGCCCGGCCTACAATGGATTGAGGGCGAAGCAAAGAAGCGCTTCAACGCTGATTTTGCCAGCCTTTCAGAGGCGCAGAAGCACGCTCTTTGCGATGACATCTGCGGTGCTGCGCCGGTGAAGGCGGAACTGAAGAAAGGCGGGGCGTTTTTCAGCAAGTTCCGCTCGCTCGCCGCCAGTGCTTATTATGGCACCGAGGCTGGTTGGAAGGCGCTGGGCTATGTGGGCAACATTTCTCTGCCAACGTTTGACGGCCCGCCGCCTGAGGTGCTGGCAAAGCTGGGTGTGGAGCAGACGGTTAAGTAGATTAAAAAGAAGACGCCCGCCCGGTTGAACCGAGCGGGCGTCCTCAACAACACCTACTGAAAACTGACTTAGAAATTACAGCTGACGGCCGGCCACAGGGGTGTAGCGATCGGGGCTGTCGGAGCTGGTCGGATTCACATTGCGGACACCCTTGGGGTTCTTGCCACCGGAGGAAGGCACTGCGGCTTCGCTGCCGCCGAAGTCCCAGCCGAAGATCAGATAAGACTCGGTCTGTGGGCTTTCTTTGGTGCAACCGAACAGGCAGACCAAGTCAAGATGGGTCGTCTTCGAGAGGCGATACTGCATCGAAGGTCCAACCTGGAACTGGATTTCTGGATCGGCACGGCCACCGGCGACGGTTTCGTGGGCCCACTGGGCTTCGATACCGGCTGCAAGGCGGGGGCTGAAGCTGTAGTTAAGACCACCGGCAACAGCGACCTTCTTGGTCAGGGCCTGGCTCACTTCGGATTCGAAGATGAAATTGAGGCCCCATTGCCAGTTCTTGCCGATATTATCACCCAGGAGGAGCTTGGCTTCGATCACATCGCCACCATGCTGGTTGTTAACGAAGGCGTACTCAAGGTACAGAGTCGGATTGAAGGGGATAACGCCCCAATCCGCCAGAGCCCAGCGGAGTTCTACGGCGACTTCGTCCGTATAGGTCTTGCTTTCCTTGTTCAGCCACTTGTAGTACAGGTCGAGCTGGAAGCGGTTAGGCAGGCCGATTTCGAGTTCTTCAATGAAACGGTGGGAGGGAGGACCGTCATTGAAGGTGCGGGGACGCCACCATTGTTCAAAGCCGATCTCGCCGGGCTCCTGCTGGATGTACACGCGAGTGGTGCCGAAAATGCGGTGTTCGGTCCATTCAGGCTGGTTGTACGGGCCGCTGAGAACATCGTGAGCGATGACTTCGTCGGAGTCCGTAACCGTGACGGTCGGAAGGGTGCTGGGTTGAGCAGCACTGAGAACGCAAGTACCGAGGCCGATAAGGGCAGCGGCAAGCACAATCGGATTGGATTTCGGGAGAATCATTGATGAGGGAGGAGTTAGTCTTTGAGGGCTCTAGGACCATAACCATAAGGGCGTGAAATAAACGCCAGGGGAGAGGCCATGAGTTTGTCCGGTGAGCGAGCGGACTTTGAGGGACTTATGACGGCATGAACAGTCGCAAATGCGGTCATCATTTGACCGCCCAGATTACGTAGCGGATGCGTTCTATCCATGCCCTGACCGTTAAGAAAGCGAAAGGAAAATGGAGAATCGAGGTATAAGTTTAGGGATGCATAAGCTATTCGTTCAGGCATGGATTTTTCTAGTACTGCAGCAGTCCATGATAGGCGCTGTGCAGGCGCAATTACGATGTGGGGAAGCTCGCGTAGTATTGGTGGGAGACAGCATTACCGGCCTGAGCCGGAACTACGCCACGGGCTTCGCCCATCAGATGGACTGGGCACTGGAGAAGGTTTATCCGGGCTGCCATCCAAACATTGTCGCGCTAGGCGGCAGCGGGCAGGGAATTCGCTCATGGCTGAACATTGAAAAGAGGTCGCGTTCCGAGGAGACCTTTCTTGATGTTAAAGGCATTGAGGTAAAGGCGGCGCTCGCGCAGCCCGCCGATGTGCTGGTCATCATGCTGGGCATGAATGATACACTGTGTCCCTATGTGAACGATGATCCCGCCTCCATCGAATCATGGGTGGAGGGCTATCGCGAGCTGATCATTAACATTCAATCACGGCTGCATCCGAAGGTGACGGCGCTAGGCGAGGCCACGCTGTGTACTGAAGATGTAAACTCGCCAAAGAACCGCATGATGGACAAGCTGAACCAGCGCGCGGCGAAGCTGGCGGAGGAAATGCACCTGCTGGTGCTGCCAACGAACGTGACTATGCGCGAGGTGCTGAAACAGGGGCGCGAGCGCAAGCCGGACTTCCATGTGACCTATGACTTTGTGCATCCCAACGAAGCCGGGCACATAGCCGTGGCAATCGCTATGCTGAAGGGCCTTGGTGAAACAGCGGCTGCTCAGAAGCTGGCCGATGGACGCCTGCCGAAGGCGCTGGAGAAGGCGGTGCCGTTGCCCGGTTTGTCCTATGAGATTGAACCTTTGCCTTCGACTAATAAGAGTGAGCTTCAGAACTACCGGGTGCGGTACTGGCTGTCGCCACAAGCGGCGGGCGCCGAGATTCCCCAGCCCGTCATTGCGGCGGGCAAAGGCTGGTTGATCAAGGATGCAAGCCCTACGGCTGTGGGCGGCACGCTCAAGATCATCGGCATTCCCGATCATCTCGACAACGTGGTGAAACTCAGTGTCGGCACGCTTTCACAAGACCTTCATCTGCCCGCTCCCTGGCTGGTGACGGCGGGCATTCCGCGCGCGTTTTGGAATGGTCAAAACCAAACTTATGATGCAGCGAAGGCGAAGGGTCCGATGCAGGATGCCATTGCCAGGAGCGGCGATTTTGTCGCGGCTTCAGCCACTCCATGGCAGCGCTACTTTGCCAATGTGAACTTCACTGGCGGCAATGCCCCGGGAAGCGTGGACTTCGCGGCGGTGACACATGCGAGGACCTCTGAAGGCGGCTGCGCGGCACGCTGGATTTTCTCAGAACGCGCACGGCCTCTGACGATTGACCTAAGCGTGCAGGCCTTTGCTGGCAATCTGCATCTGGCCACCAGCGTGAATGGAACGGAGGTCTATGCGGGCGTGCTCACCTCCGAGCCGAAGAAGCGCACGACCGTACAGGCGCGGCTGCGCAAGGGGTGGAACGTGCTGGTATGCGATACCAGCCACATGCAATGGCAGTGGCAGTTCAGCGCCGACTTGAAGGGCATCGATGGCGACGCGCTTGAAGACCTGCGCTACTCGGCCCTTCCGCAAAATCCTTGACCCACAGCCGATAGTTTGGCCGTGTACCCGCGTTCTTTGGCTGCCATGAAACATCTGCTTCTGCTCGCCCTCGCCGTTGCCTCTTCATCTGTTGCGCAAGACCTTCCCGCGCAGAAAACGAAAGTCCTGGAAGTCGCCGCAAAGAGCCAGGTGGAGGTGCGTCTGGACCAGTCCTATGCGGACAACAGCAATCCCAAGCAGATGCTCGACCTGTATCTGCCACGGAAGCGCAACAGCGAGAAGCCCCTGCCGGTAGTGGCCTTCATCCACGGCGGCGGCTGGATTCACGGCGACCGCATTGGCGCTGCCTCCGGTGCCATTCAGATGGCGCGCACGGGTGATTATGTGGCCGTGAGCCTGGGCTACCGGCTCACCAATGAGGCGCACTGGCCGGAGCAGATCTATGACTGCAAGGCGGCGATCCGCTGGATTCGCGGGCAGGCCAAGGAATTCAATCTGGATGCCGATCACATCGCCGTATGGGGCAGCTCCGCCGGTGGTCATCTGTCATCGCTGCTAGGCACCAGCGGTGATGTGAAGGAACTGGAGGGCAGGGAGGGCTCCTTCACTACGCAGAGTAGTCGCGTGACCTGTGTGGTGAATCTTTGCGGGCCGCAGGATTTCACTAAGGCACTGATGTTCGACAAGGAAGGCAAACCTGTCGTCCAGGACGATGCGGTGATTGGACTGCTCGGCGGCACCTATGAAGAAAAACATGCAGAAGCGATCGCCGCTTCACCTCTCACTTACGTGACCAAGGATGATCCGCCTTTCCTTAATGCCCAGGGGACGAAGGATCAGCGTGTGGCCTATGCTAATGCGGAGTGGATTCACGCGGCGCTGAACAAAACCGGAGTGCCCTCGCTGCTCATTCCCATCACCGATGGAGGTCACGGCTCAGTGAGCAACCCAGAACTTAACAAGCGCGCTGTGCAGTTTGTTGGAATGCACCTGCGTGGCATCAAGGCGGAGATTGATACCTCTCCCATTCCTGCATTGCCGGAAAAGAAAAAGTAAGGCGCAGGGCAGTGTGTCGAAGTCAGTTTCATCCTCCACGAATGCCGCCCGCCTTAGATCAGCTCCTTGAGCGGCGCTCCATCCTCCACCACAAAGATAGGGCGGCCCTGATGATCGTTGTAGGTGGTGGTGAGCGGCACACCCATGTGATGGTAAATGGTCGCCGCCAGATCACCCGGGGTCACTGGGCGTTCGGCGATTTCACCGCCATCGCGTGATGACGCACCAATCACCTGACCGTGGCGGAAGCCGCCGCCCGCCATGCACATGGACATGATGTGCGCCCAGTGGTTGCGACCATCCGTGCTGCCCTGGGTGCCTAACGTGGGGGTGCGACCAAATTCGCCCATGGCAATTACCAGCGTGTCGTTGAGCAGGCCATGATCCGCCAGATCGCTCACCAGCGTGGTGATCACATGATCGAAGACGGGTAGCAGCGGGCGCAGGCCATTCCAGATGCCGCCATAGGGCGGGATATTGTCACCGTGATTGTCCCAAGTGCCAGAAGCGCCGTGATTGCTTAGATCAATGGTGACGAAGCTGGAGCCGCGCTCCACCAGTCTCCGGGCGAGCAGCGCCTGTCGGGCCCAGTCGTGATCGCCGTAGCGGTCGAGCACGTGCTTGGGTTCTTTTGATAGATCGAAAGCTTCCTGGGCACGACCACCCGCTATGATGTCGTAGGCCTTCTGAGAGAAGCTGTCCATGGCGGACATGGTGCCGCTAGCATCAATATCAGCGCGCAGGCCGTCCATTTGTTGAGACAATGTAAGGCGGGACTGAATGCGGTCCATCGTCAGGCCGCCGGGAAGCTCGAAGAGCTTCGTAGCCGCCGCGCCGTTGAAGGGGTCGTACTGCTGCCCCAGCCAGCCACCCCAGGCCACGTGGGAGCGCGACTTCTGATTCAGCACCACGTAAGGCGGCATGGCGGGGTCATTGGGGCCGTGGTGCTTGGCCACGATGGAGCCGATGGCGGGATAGAGATGGCCCTTGGGATTGGTGCGCGGCTCGGCGGCGCGGTTCGCGGTCTGCATCACCATGTTAGGCTCATGGTTGCTTTGGCGGCAATCGACTGAGCGGATGAGGGTGAACTTGTCCAGCATGGCAGCCTGCTTGGGCAAGTACTCGCACATGTGCACGCCGGGCAGCTTGGTGCGGATGTCCTTGAAGGGACCGCGAATCTCCAACGGCATGTCCGGCTTGGGATCCCAGGTATCGATCTGGGAGGGGCCGCCGGTCATCCACAGTAGAATCACCGCCTTGTTGCCAGACAAGGACGAACCCTGGGCGCTGGCCTCCGCGCGCAGCCGCATGAGGCCCGGCAACGAAAGCCCGCCGATACCGGCAAGGCTTGCCTTCAGCACGGAGCGGCGGCTGTGGACGGTGAGGCCGTCGCGCAGGCGCGGGTTCATGAACGTGAAGGCATGACCCTCCCCGTGCCCGGTATGGGCCATGGGGGAAGGAAGCGGCGGCATAGGCACGAATACGTGACGCCACAGGCCGATCTAACGCATTGCGGCGAAAGGCCGGGGTTCACGTTAGCGTTGCTCTTCCCCCGCGACCGGCTCAAGATGCCGTTCGTCTCAAAATCCATCCGTCCACTTCATGAAGCAATCCTTCCGTTCCCTGCTCGCTCTCTCGCTTATTGCCGCGCCCATTTTTTCCACCACGGCAGCCGATGCCAAGCGCATCCTTGTCTGCACCGTGACCACCGGTTTCCGCCATGGCTCGATTCCCTTCGCGGAAAAGACCCTGGAAAAGCTGGGCAAGGACTCTGGCGCTTACACTGTAGTCGGCTTCGTGCAGCAGCCTGACATCCAGGTTCCCAAGGCGCCGAACAAGCCCAAGGATCTCGCCGCTGATGCGGATGCGAACGCCAAGAAGCGCTACGCCAACGATAAGAAGAAGTACGATGAGGCGATGGCTCTCTGGACCCCTGAAGTGCAGGCGAAGGCCAAGGAAGCCCAGGGCCAGTTCGACGTGGCGGTGAAGAAGTCCCTTGAGCGCCTAAGCCCGGCCAATCTGGCGGCTGAGAAGATCGACGGCGTGATCTTCGCCAACACCACGGGCGAACTGCCGTTGCCTGACCGCGACGGCTTCATCAAGTGGATCGAGGAAGGCCACGCCTTCATCGGCATGCACAGCGCCAGCGATACCTTCCACCCCTTCAAGGGCTACATCGAGATGCTGCAGGGTGAATTCGAAACGCATAAAGCGCAGGTCCCTGCTGATCTGGTGGCGGGCGATACCGCGCATCCCGCCAATGGCGGCATCGGTGCCACTTGGAATCTGGCTCAGGAAGAAATGTACCACATCAAGAGCCAGGACCGCTCGAAGGTGCGCAGCCTGTGGTACATGCGCCACAATCCGAACGAGGTTTCGGAGAAGCGGCATTTCCCTGTTTCCTGGTGCCGCATCGACGGCAAGGGCAAGGTGTTCTACACCAGCCTGGGCCATCGCGAAGACCTGTGGAGCGACTCCCCTGAAATCAAGGATCGCAAGAACTCGATGGAAGTGAGCAAGCAGTATCAAGCGCATATCCTGGGTGGCATCAAGTGGGCGCTCGGTCTTGCCGAAGGCAGCGCCACGCCGAATCCTGAGGCCGAATAAGCTGGCGTAAACATATCGAAGGCTGCTGATGCAGCCTCTTGCATAGACAAGGGCCGGGTCAGGCTGACCCGGCCCTTTTTGCGTTGATAATACCCTTCTGAAAATTTGATCTCTGGCCGTTCCGCCCCTCACCCCAACCCTCTCCCGCCGGGAGAGGGAGTTTGCGCGGGATACTTTAAAGACATGTGGCTTGGATACGCCAAACAAGAGTCTCCCTCTCCCGGCGGGAGAGGGGCGGG
>JAQGPI010000548.1 GCA_028293175.1 Verrucomicrobiaceae bacterium
TCAGCTTCATCGACCGAGTGGCGCGGGGCCGCACCGATGGCAGTGAGTTGAGTGCCGCCGTGCATTTCAGCAAGGAGTTCCACATGAAGCGCCTGAGCGTTACTCCACAGCTCGGCCTGCAATACACGCGCATCCATGTGAACGGCCTGAACGAGACGAATGCGGGCGCGCTGAACCTTGCGGTGAACGGCTACGGCGCTGAAAGCCTGCGCGGTACGCTAGGGGTGCATGTGGGGTACAATGTGGAGATCTCTGACCGGGCCACACTCACGCCTTACCTCACCCTTAGCTGGCAGCATGAGTTTAACAGCCCTGAGCAGACGGTTCGTGCAGCGCTGCCTGCGGAAGGCGGCGGCGAGTTCCGCTATGATGGCGGTTCACTAGGCGGCGACCGCATGCAGGCGGGCGCGGGGCTGATGCTCCAATTGGACAACAATATCTCGGTGAACCTGGGCTATCAGGCGGAGTTTGGCTCCAATGACTATGAATCGCACATGATCATGCTGATGGTGAGTTATCGCTTTTAGTGTGATTGCGTGAGAGGGCCGGATGAGTCATGATGCGAGCGCGCCCAGGCCTCCTCCCATGAGCGACGAAGCACCTCCAGATCCCCAGCCGGTCGTCCGACCGGACGATCCCACGACCCTTCTGGACGTGCTGCAAACGGCTGCGCACCGGGAAGCCACTCTGCGCCACGAGCTAGGGCAGGTGAAGAAGCGCTCGCAATGGACGCTGACCATCAGCATCATCGCCGTGCTTGCGGCGGCAGGCGTGGTGGGGTGGAATAGCGCTCAGCAGAGCAATGGCCGGTCGGCCACCGCAGGCGTCACCCCCGGCTCAGCCGTTGACCAGGAAGAACGGGAGAAGGAGCAGGCCTATGTCCATAGCATGGCCAGTGCAACCGAGGACATGCTCAAGAAGAGCGAGGCTGCCGTGCGCGGCGTGCTGGAGCGACAGCGCCCAAAGCCAGGCGCGCCGGACCGCCGGGGCTGGGAGTGGTACTATGCGGACACCCTGCTCGATCCCGGCCAAGACCGTTACATTGTATCACAGCGTCCCCTGCGGGCGATGGCGCTGAGCCCGGATGAGAAAACGGTGGCGGTGGCCGGTGACGAGGGACGCATCTCCCTGTGGTCCACGGATACGATGACAAACGTGGATGGATGGGAGGCGAAGGGCGGGACGGTGCATGCCCTGAGCTGGAGCCCGGATGGCCTTCTCGCGGCTGGTCTTGATGATGGCAGCATCGTGCTGTGGAACACTTTTCCCGCACGACAAAAGGAGCGCTGGAAAGCGCATGAAGGCCGGACCTCGGTGCTGCAATGGCACCAGCGCGAGCCCGTGCTGATCTCGGGCGGCGCCGATGGCAAAATTTCCGTGTGGAATACGGAAGGCAAGGAACTGCACACCCACCAGCGCATCGGCCCCGTGCTCGCCATGGATGTGCAGCGCGACAGCAATGTGGTGGCGGCCATCTTGGGAAGCCCGCAGCGCCTCATCATTGGCAAGCCGGATCAATTGGACGACGCCCACGAAGTCCCCCTGTTCGCCGAGGGTGAGGCCCTTGCCTGGCAGCCAGCGGGCGCCGCTATGATCCTGTCGAAACACAAGCACGCCGTGCATCTGTGGAATCCGGTGACCGAGAAGGACGAGATCTGCCTGATGAAGGAAAAGATCCCGCGCGCCACCGCCTTCGCCTGGTCGCCCAACAGCCAGATCATGGCTGTGGGCAGCCTCGACGGCAGCCTTTACCTGAACAACCCTTGGGACCCGAATGACAAGTGCCGCAAGCTCAACGGGCATGTCAACCAAGTCTCCGGCGTGGCCTGGCTCAAGCATCGTGACCGGCTGCTTTCCATCGGTGAAGACGGCACGCTGCGCGCCTGGGACGATGCGCGTCGCACACCGGAAATGAGCATCATGTACGCGCCCTGCGCAATCGCGGGTGCGGCGTGGAATCCCAAGCAGGATCTGCTGGCGATGGTGATTGGTGATGATGAGGTGCAGGTGCTGGATGGCACTTCCAGACAGGTGCTGTGGAGCCACGCCCTGCCACGTCCGGGCAATCTCAACACGCCCTTCTCTAAAGCTGCCCTCGCCTGGAGCCCGGACGGCATGTTGCTCGCCGCCGGCTGCGCAGGCCGCGCGCTTACCCTTTGGAATGCGGAGGATGGAAGCCCTGCGGGCAATCTTGGCAACGTGATCGCGACTGAAGTCCAATGGATGCCTGACGGCAAACGGATGCTGGTGAAAACCGCCAGCGGATGGCTCGCACTTGCCACTGATGGAACGAAGCCAAAGATCGAGACACCGCCCGGTGCCATGTCGCTGGTGCCCTTTAGCGAGAACCGCATGGCCTGCTTGTTTGCGGATGGGGAAGAGCTGCGCTGGCAACCGGTGGGCGACACCATTTCCAAGCAGCCCATGCCGCCGCTAAAGATGACCGGACAGGTCACCTGCCTCGCCAGCAACCGCGCCCATACGATGGTGGCGCTGGGCGTGGAAAGCGGCGGCGTAGCATGGTTCGACATCCAAACCGGCCGATGGAGCCACCCTTCGCTGGCTCATGCCGGGCCAGTGGCCGCCATCGCCTGGAATGCCGACGGCTCGCGAGTGGCTTCATTCGGAGCCGATGGAAAATGCCGCATCTTCCATGTGGGTGAGGCCGCCCAGACCTGGATGGTCACCTATCGAACCAATCCAGAACTCGCGGGCGCGGGCTGGAATGCGCGAGGAGACAAACTCATGCTCGCCTGCGCCAGCCAGGGCCAGATCGTGACCTTTGATGCTGGGCGGTCCATGGACCGGGAACCCGGCCAGAAACGTGGTGTACCAGCTCCGGACAAGCTGGTGGCCGATGCGCTTCGCACCATTGAACGCAATCCCGGCGATGAAGCCGGATGGGCGATCTTTAAACGCCTGTTAAAGCCCGCGCCTTCCGAAGCTCAAAACGCCAACCGTCCGCTGCTGCTGGCAACAGTAACCCTCGGTGAAATGGGCAGGTTTCAATCCAGTGGTGGTAAGTGGCCGGCGGATGCTAGGGCGGCGCACGCCTGGCAGGGACAAGCGCTGCCCTTGCCTGTGCAGGTGCTGGAGCAGTGCGTTCTAGGCCAATGGCAGAGCGTGGTCGATCTATGCCAGAAGGGAGATCCGGCCCCGGAGCGCGCGGCATGGTATCGGCTAGCGCAGGCTGAGGCGCTCATGCATCTGGGCCACGAGGCAGAAGCAGGCAAAAATTGGCTGGAAAGCTGGCAGGCACAACACCGCGCATGGACGGGCGGAACCGGTCAGGAGCCGCCCCCATCTCTCAAGAAAGCGACCGCCCATCCTTTCCTCACACCCTGGGACAGTATATCCATTCATGAGGACTGGACCGGCGGCGAACAGAACAACCTCTCGAATCTGCCCAATCCGCTCAAGCAGCAGGGCTTTGAATTCGCCACCGGCACCTTCATCCAGATGGCGGGAAAAAATCTGCGCGTGACCATGCAGCACACCTTCCCGCGCATCACCGACTGGATTTCCCTCGAAAAGCCTGCCCACCGCGTGGCCTTCCTGCTTTCCGCCGCCTGCTATGCGCCGCCCGGCAGCCCAGTCGAAGCGATCATCCCCGGCACCTGTGTGGGCAGCATCTTCGTACGGCGAGAAAACGGCACCGCCGCGCGCATCCCGCTCATCTATGGCAGCAACGTATGGGATTGGTGGGTGCCGCCTGCGCCAGGTGTGCCGCTTCCACCAAAATCCGTTCAGGCATGGAACGGCGACAATGCCAGGGCCAGGCGGATGCAGCACAGCCTTGCCCTTTATCGCCTGGAATGGGATGCAGGCGCGAACGGTGCCGCAGCCACGGATTTCTCCATCTCTTCTTCCATGCGAAAGCCCGCTCCCATGCTGTTGAGCGCGGAAGTATTGCGCTAAGCCATGAAAGCCGTCACTATCATCAGCCCGGGATTCGAGCAGTCTGGCGAGGAGGCGGTGCGCCGTTTCCGCGAGCATGCAGGCGTGGAGGTGGACGTGCTGCGATGCGATGCGGCCACGGCCCACCGGGTGAAGCTGCAAGCCTTTGCGGATGCCTCCAAGCATGGCTGGCGCTGGTGGTTCGATGCGGACTGGTGGTTGCTGCGGCCCTGTGCCAAGGAGATCCGCGGAACATTGGGCCCATGGGTGGCAGGCACGCCGATACCGGTCGATCAAGCCCGTGCGGAAGGCCGCGAATATGGCTTCGATCCGCGATGCCGGGTGACCACCGGCTTCATTGCCTTCGATCCCTCACTGCCACAGTGGAATCGCGCGATGAAACTGGCGCTGGACCTCCAAGCAGCGCGAGGAGCGGGGCGTGATGAAGTGTATCTCAACGCCGCGCTGCACCATTTCGACATCCCGGTGCGCACTCTTGATTCCGGCTGGAACTGGTGCCTCCAGGCCACCACCCTTTATGGCTACGTGCCGCCCATCGTTCATGCCATTCATGCGGCGGGTGTGCCGATGGCGGAGAAGCAGGCCCGTCTCGACAAGGAAGCGACCACCTATGAAGACCTGCGAAATCCCTGGAGCATCGATGCCAGGGAGTTGACATGGCTGACATCCTTCGCCCGCTCGATGCACGAGGCGGGGCTGCGCCATGTCGTGGAATTTGGCCCTGGATCAAGCACACATGCATTGATGAGTGCGGGGGGAACGATCACCACTTGCGAAACAGATCCCCGTGCCTGCTGCATCGCCACCGCCTCGCTGCCGGAGAGATGCGATGTGAAGCTCATTCCCTATCAGCCTGGGCTGGGCGGCCTGGAGGCACCTTGCGACTGGGCCCTGGTGGACGCGCCGGCGGGGCACCTTCTTGTCGATGGCAAATCGCGCTGGTACTCGCTGGAATGGTGCAGCCAGCGCTGCCGCCTCATCGTTTTGCACGATTCCAAACGCCCAGGCGAGCAGGCTAGCATCGTCGCCCTGGAGGCAATGGGCTGGAGCACGTTACACATTGATACACCGCGCGGCCTGTGCGTACTCACGCACGGGCCCGAGGCGGCGGCGCTTGCTGCGAGGGCTACATCTCCATGATGTTGAACAAAGTAAGCTGCGGGTCGTACAGGAACTTCATGCAGTACACGCTGAACAAGAACGGCAGCTTGTGGTTCACCGTGCCCGCCCCTGCCGCATGGATGATGGCTGCAGGCTCCCATTCGACGTAGCGCTGCAAATTGCCCCAGCAGAAGGGCAGGGCGATTTCATGGCGCGGCCATTCAATCACCGTGCCGTCCCAGTCCAGCACCACGCGGTTGAAGGCGGACTGCTCGCGCAGGCAGGGCAGCATACGCGGCGGCGTGGCATCCACCGCCCGCCATCGTTGCAGCAGCTCCAGGCAGCGGGGACCAGCCACCGCCCAGGTGCCGCTGTTAATCCCGTCGCGACTGAACTCCGCTTGCTCCTGATCAGTGAGGTACGCGCCATAGGCCCCATCCTGGATCAACGCGCCCGTCTCAGCAAAGAAGGCTAAGTCCCAGTCGCCTTCGAGCAGATGATTGATGCTCCGCGTGACCACGCAGTCACAATCAAGAAACATCACTTTGTCGTATCCTTCAGGATGCAGGTGCTCGATCACCGCATGCTTGCAGGACTGGGCAATCTGCATGAAACCCCAGTGCTCGTCCGGCGTGTCGAGCGGATGCAGCTCCACCTCGCGGACACCTTGGCGCGGCACCATAAAAAGGGGGTGCGGCGAGTTGTGAAACACCACGATGTCGCCGTCGAAATGCGTACGCAGAAGCGATGAGACCAGCAGCTTGGCCATATTGCGATGCGCCGTGGTTCCCCCCATATCAAGCGCCAATGTGTACACCAGATGTCTGCCCGTGGGCTGCATGTCAGAGTTCAAAAATGTTGAGAAGGGTGGCCTGCTTGTCGAAATAGAAGGTGCTCATGTACAGGCCGAACATGAACTGGAGCTTTTCGTAGAGATCGGTCGATCCCGCCAGATGCACGAGCTGAGACGCCATGTAATCCTGGGCGCGCGGATCATGGCTGAAGGGCGCTGTGATTTCCTCGCGAGTGAAGACGCGGTGACGCAGGCTGGAATCAATGATAAGCCGGTTCAGCGCTGCCTGATCAGTGAAGTACTTCGGCCTGTGCGCAGGCCCGAAATGAATGCGCTGCCACTCTTCCATTACCTCATGAAAG
>JAQGPI010000557.1 GCA_028293175.1 Verrucomicrobiaceae bacterium
TTCATCATCATGACCACCGCCGGTGTGCAGGGTGTGAAGGTGAATCTTCCCAAGGCCAGCAACTCGGCGGCAAAAAAGATGGATGCGCCCAAGATCCAGGCCATCACGGTGGACAACCAGGGCGCGATCAAACTGAATGCTACGGGCTGCGCCTCGCTAGCCGACCTCGAAAGCAAGCTGGCCGCGGTGAAGGCCGCTACGCCGGAGTTTCCCGCCATCGTGCGCGGCGACAGCCAGACACAGTACCAGGTGATCATGGACGTGCTCGATGTGCTGGGCCGCCTGGGCGTCTCGCAGGTGGGCCTTGCCACCAAACCCGCCAAATAACTTTAATCACACTGTAGCCATGAGTTCCAAGCCCTCTTTCGAAGACGACGATGATGACCTGACGCTGTTTCGGCGTCATCGCTGGCTGCTGCCGCTGGTCATTGTAGCCGCAGGCGGTGCCTTGTATTACTTCGCCTCGAATTTCAAGGGCGGCCCCTCCGCCCCTGTGCGTGTGCCGGAGCGGATGATGACCATCAGTCTGCCTCCGCCACCGCCCCCTCCTCCACCACCGCCGCCTCCCCCTCCACCCAAGGTGGAAGAGGAAAAGCCCAAGGAAGAAATGGTCGCCCAGGAAGAGGTGAAGCCTGACGAGGTGAAGCCCGAAGAACCGCCACCCGAGTCTCCGCCCGAAATCTCCACCAACAACATCGGCCCTGGTCCCGGCATGGATGGTCTTGGCTCTTTCAAGCCGGGCAGCGGCAATGGCACGGGTAACCGCATTGGCGGTTCAGGTGGTAGCGGTAGCAAGTATGGCTGGTATGCTTCAAAGATTCAAAAGGCCGTCAGCGATGCCATGCTGCGCAACACCAAAACGCGCACCGCAAGCGTGAACTTCGACAAGCTGCGCGTATGGGCGGACAGCACGGGCCGTATCACGCGGGTGAAGCTGTCCGGCTCCTCCGGCAACGCCGAAGTGGATGCCGTGATTGCCAATGAAGTGCTGACCGGTCTCCAGCTTTCCGAGCCGCCGCCCGCAGACATGCCGATGCCTATCGTGATGCGCGTCTCCACGAAGAAGTCCGGCCAGCTTGTCTCCAAATAATCGTCTCTGTCTCAGTCTGTCCCCGTTCCGCTGCTACGACTCCTCTTTCTGTATGCTTTCCAAGCCCTCTGTTTTATCCCGGCGTCTGGCGCTGTTGCTCGCCTCCGGTCTTGCTTCCGCAGGCATCGCCGCCGAACCGGTTTCCGTCCCCTCAGCTCCAATGCCCGCACCAACGCAGGCCGCAGAGCCCGCGCTGCCCACCGCTAGCGCGCCAGAAAAGATCCCGGATTCACCGCACTTGCTCCTGGATGGCCCGCCTACCGGCGAATTGCCCACTCCTGCACCGCCTGCTCCGTCCCCAAATGCTACGATCAATCTGATCCGCATCCTGGTGGCCAAGAAAATCCTAAGCGAAGACGAAGCAGCGCAAATGATTGCGCAGGCAGAAGCGGAAGCCGCCTCCGCACGAGTCGTTGCCGAAGAGGTGAAAAACGGCGGCTTTGGCTCCGAAGATGTCCGCGTAACCTACGTGCCGGACGTGGTCAAAAACCAACTGCGCCAGCAGATCAAGGCCGACCTCCAAGCCGAGGCCCGTGCGCATGGCTGGACCACCGATGACCAAGTGGCGCAGTGGACCCAGCGTATCAGCATGTTCGGTGATTTTCGCATGCGTTTTGAGGCCGACATGTATCCCGAGGGCAACAACAACACCGGTGCATTTCCCAACTTCAATGCCATCAACACCGGAGCGCCCTTTGACGTCGCTGGCACGCAGTTCTCACCGCAGTACAATGTCGATCAGGAGCGCAACCGCTTCAAGCTGCGCGCCCGCATTGGCTGGGACGTGAACCTGGAGGATGGCTGGTCCGCAGGCTTCCGCCTTGCAACCGGCGACAACAACTCACCGGTCACGGCCAATCAAGGCCTTGGTGTATCCAACCAGGGGCAGGGCGGCAATTTCAGCAAGTTCGCCATCTGGCTTGATCGTGCCTTCCTAAAGTACGAGCTTCATGGCGCAGGTGCTGATGCGGAGGTCCTGTTTGGCCGCTTCGACAATCCCTTCATGGCCACCAGCATCATCTGGCAGGATGAGATCGGTTTCGACGGACTCGCCTTCAAAGGCAAGGTGGATGTCTTTGATGGCGTGCGCGCCTTTTTCACCGGCGGCATGTTCCCGATCTTCAACACGGATCTGAACTTCGCCTCCAACCAGCCTTCGAAGTTCAAGAGCACGGACAAATACCTTTATGCCGCCCAGCTTGGCGCAGACTTCAAAATCACCAAGAGCATCAACGCCAAGATTGCCGCCGCGTACTATGATTTCGACGGCGTCGAGGGCAAGCTCTCCACACCCTTCATCCCTCTCACCGCACAGGATCAGGGTGATACCGACAACACACGGCCCTCATTCGCACAAAAGGGCAATACGTATCGCGCACTGCGAAACATCATCCCCAGCGTGATCAACAATTTCGGCACGAGCAACCAGTACCAGTACTTCGGCCTCGCTTCGAAGTTCCAAGTGGCCCAGATCACCGGCCGCATTGATTTTAACAACTGGGAGCCTTATCAGCTTTCGTTCATCGGTGACTACGTCCAAAACACCGCCTTCGACAAGACGGCCATTGATACCGTAGCAGTGAACAACCGTGGCGTCATCACTCCCACCAGCCCGAACGGCGCCTTTGAAGGCGACAACAAAGCCTGGCTGCTGCGCACTCAGTTTGGCAAGGCCGCCTTTGAAAAGGCCGGTGATTGGAACGTCTCGGCAGACTATCGCTATGTGGGCTCTGATGCCGTTGTGGATGGCTTCAATGACAACGACTTCGGGGGCGGCGGCACCAATGTCGAAGGCTTCACCATCGGGGGGTCCGTGGCCCTCTCGAAGAAGACGCGCCTGGGCATGCGCTGGTTCAGCGCCACACAGATCGCCGGTCCTCAGTTCAAGAGCGACATCTTCATGATCGACATCAATGCCAAATTC
>JAQGPI010000456.1 GCA_028293175.1 Verrucomicrobiaceae bacterium
GCGGCTGAAAGCCTTGAGGCGTTCGTAGAACTCCTGGCGAATTGCCTCATCTGCCAGGAATTGTTCGAACTGTTCCATGTCCTTCTTGTTTTTGACCGACTTGAACAAGTCCCAAAGCTGATCGTGCAACTGGGGCAGTTTGCGGATTTCTTCGCGCACGTCATGGAAGGTGCCCGCCAAATCGGCCGCGTCGAAGCCTTCGAAGGCGCTATAGGTGGTCAGGGCGATATCGAGCTCACCGAGCAGCCCTTCATAGTCAATAATGAAACCGAACTGCTTCTCGGTGGCCCCGTCCTCGTAAAGGCGGTTCACACGGGCGATGGCCTGTAGAAGGTTGTGCTCGCGGAGCGATTTGCAGACGTACAGGACCGTATTGCGGGGGGCGTCAAAGCCCGTGAGCAGCTTAGAAACCACGATGAGGATTTCCGGATCGCCAGACCCCTTGAAGGCTTCAATAATCTGCCGATTATATTCGTCTTCAGTCTTAAAGCGCGCCATCATACGGGTCCAGAAGCCCCGGACGAGGTCCTTGGATTCCTTGTCAACCTCCTCGTTACCCTCGTTCTCGTCAGGCGGTGAAATGATGATTTCACTGGTCACATGACCAATCTCATCAAGCACTTCCTTGAAGCGAACGGCGGCGGCTTTGGAGGGGGCGACCAGTTGCGCCTTAAAGCCTGTACCCTGCCAGTTCTGGCGAAAATGCTCGGAGATGTCGAAGGCCTTGGCCCGGACCGCTTGGCCGGTTTTTGCCAGTGCGTCCATGCGGGAAAACTTGCGTTTCAGATCCGACTTCTGGCTATCCGTCAGTCCCTCACTGATTTTGTCGAACCACTTGTCGATCACGCCACCATTAACGTGCTGTTCAACGAGCCGCCCTTCATAGAGCAACGGTACCACGGCGCCGTCGGCCACGGCTTCATCAATCGAGTATTTGTGGATGAGCCCACCAAAGGTTGAGAGGGTATTCTTTTCCTTTTTAAGGAGCGGCGTGCCGGTGAACCCAAGATAGCAGGCCTTTGGCAGCAGCCGACGCATGCGGGTGGCGAACTGGCTGTGACCGCCATAGCGACCGGTCTGGGACCGGTGGCTCTCATCCACCAGCACAAACACGTTGGCATCTTCATCAACATCCTCGGCAGCCTTGGCGGCCGTCTCAAACTTGTTGATGATGGTCGTGACCAGCGGCGTGCGATTACGGATGAGGTCAAGCAGGTGAGAGCCGCTGGTAGCCCGCACGGGCTCCAGTTCGCAGGACTTGAAGGTATCCTTGATCTGCTTGTCGAGGTCGTCCCGGTCGGTGACAATGAGAATGCGCGGATTGGGGATCGCTTTGTCGAGAGCTAGCGAGCGGCCCAACATGACCATGGTTAGCGACTTGCCCGACCCTTGGGTGTGCCAGATCACGCCGCCCTTGCGGCGGCCGTCCCGACCCAACTGGTGCACGCGTTCCACCGCTTTGCGAATACCGAAGAACTGCTGATGGCGGGCAACTTTGCGGGTGCCGCCGTCGAACACTGTGAACCGTCGAACGAGGTCGAGTAGGCGTTCGGGACGGCAAAGTGCGTGGATGGCACGGTCCTGTTCCGAGATGGCACGTGGGCCTTCTGCGGCCAGCGCCGCGAAGTGGTCTCGCGCAAAGGCAAAGTCGCCGGAGAAGATGGCATCCGCCTCGGCATTGGTCAGCTGACGGTTGGCAGCCTGATGGATGGCTTCGTCCCGGTCCTCTTCATCCCGCCACGTCTGCCAGAACTGCCGGGGCGTACCCACGGTGGCATAGCGGGCTTCCAACCGGTTCATCACCATGAGCAGTTGTGCGAAGTGGAACAGCTGCGGGATGTTGTCTTCGTGCTGATAGCCAATGAGTTGGCTACCGGCCTTCTTAAGGCTTTCGGTAGGCCGCTTGTTTTCGATCACCAGGAAGGGGATACCGTTGACGAACCCGACGACGTCGCACCGCTTGGTCTGCGTCGTGGCCGTTCGTTCAACCGAGACCTCTGCCGTCACGTGGAAGACATTGTTTTCAGGCGTTTCCCAGTCGACGAAACGGAAGGAGTAGGACTTGGAGTCGCCTTGGATGGTCTTGGTGATGGTTGTACCCAAGATGAGGGTATCGTAGATGTCCTGGTTAGTACCGCGCAGGCCTTTTTGCCGATCAGGAGTGGGCTTTAGGCGTCGGATTGCTTCATGGGCATCCTCCAGGTCAAAGGAATATTCCCGGCCACGGTGGGTGAAGTTGTTTATTTTGAGGAGCGTGTCGGCAAGGACGTCGTCAAGCACGATGTTGCGCAGCCGCCCGCCGCGCAGCCGTACCGCTTCGGCCTGTAAGAGCGGCGTGAAGCCGAGCGCCACTAGCATTTGCAGCGCAGGGATTTGGGACTGGTGTTTTTCAGCCGCGTCGAAGGTCATAGACCTGCCTCCACATTGACGCGCCACTTGCCGGTCAGCAGCTTTTGCATCAGTCCGCGTTTTTGTCGCGTAATTAGCTCAATCTCGGCTTCGATCGTCGTAAGTTCGGCCTGCGAAATTTCTACCAACTGAGCAATCGCAGCCTGTTCTCTAGGATCTGCCGGTAGTCGTAGTTTCCCCTCCAAAAACCGCCGATTGGTAATGGCTATGGTGTTCTTGGCTCCCTTTTGCACCAGCGGGTGAAGGTAGTTTCGCACCGCCAACGGGGATTCAAAAAGGGCGTCAAGTATCACCCCGAGGGCATGGGTGGCAGGGGTAAAAACTCCATAGAGAGGAGAGACGATGACTTCTTTCGATATCTTGCTCTGTTTGATGATGCCGAGAGGAAACTCGCCAGTTGGGCTCTTTGTGTAGACGATGTCGCCAGGAAGGACACGATTATAGTGACCAGTTTCGGCCGCCGCGAAAGACCGTCCAAGGTGCTCAATCTGGTTGATCAGACCTTTGTGAACCGAAACTGAAAACACGTCCTCGGCACCAGAGCCCTGTTGCCCATGTTCCGCCAGGACCTCGCCAAGTGACGTTGCCCCCAACTTCTATCCAGCCTGAAGGAGACTCGGGCGGTTGTTTTGGCCGATCTGGCCGGGTTGAGCGGCGGGGGCTGGCGCGGAGCTGGTCGGTGAGCGCAGCGTCAGGTCCCGTCGCGGGTTGAAGGTGTCGGCATATTCGTTTGGTTCAGCCAGCCGATCCCGGAGTGGGGTCGGTTGAGGTTGTAGTCGGCCCGCCAGGCCGTGAGGCTTGCCCGGATGTAGGGGAGCGAGGGGAACAGCGTCTCGTTCAGCAGTTCGTCTCGCAACCGACCATTGAAGCTCTCGATGAAGGCGTTCTGGATCGGCTTGCCCGGGGCGATGTAGTGCCAGTCAATGCGCATCCGATCGGCGAAGGCCAGGATGGCGTTGGAGGTGAACTCGGTCCCGTTGTCGCTGACGATCATCTTGGGCTTGCCGCGGCTGGCCATGAGCGTCTCGAGCTCGCGCGCTACCCGCAGTCCTGAGAGCGATGTGTCGGCAACCAGTGCCAGGCACTCCCGGGTGCAGTCATCGACCACGGTCAGGACCCTGAAGCGCCGGCAATCGGTCATTTGATCGGAGACGAAGTCGAGCGACCAGCGCTGGTTGGGGGCCATGGGGATCAGCATCGGCGCCCGTGTGCCCATCGCCCGCTTGCGACCACCGCGGCGGCGCACAACCAGCTTCTCCTCGCGATAGATGCGGAACAGCCGCTTGTGATTGACCTGATGGCCTTCTCGCCGCAGCAGCACGTGCAGACGCCGATACCCGAAGCGCCGTCGCTCATGGGCGATCTCCTTCATCCGCTCGCGCAGCGCCACATCATCGACCCTGATGGTCTGGTAGCGCACCGTCATCCGGCAGCACCCCAGCACCTGGCACGCCCGCCGCTCGCTCATTCCAAACGCGTCATGGAGATGGGCGACAGCATCCCGCTCGGCAGCGGGCGTTACCATTTTTTTCCGAGCAGGTCTTTCAACGCCGAGTTGTCCAACATCGCATCGGCCAGCAGCCGCTTGAGCTTGGCATTCTCATCCTCAAGCGCCCGAAGCTTGCGGGCCTCGCTGACGTCCATGCCGCCATACTTGGCCTTCCACTTGTAGATGCTGGCGTTGCTCACACCATGCTTCCGGCACAGGTCGGCGACTGGAACCCCAGCCTCGTGCTCTTTCAAAATACCGATGATCTGATCTTCGGTGAACCTGCTGCGCTTCATCTCTGGTCCTTCCTGGGGCCAGAGCCTACTTCAAACTGGATTAGATGCAGGGGGCAACGTCACAAGGGCAATTTGATTCCATTCACCTTTGTAGCCCGCCAGGCGGATGCGCCCCGTGAACAGGTGAGACCGCATCCATACGCGGCGAGAGAGGTTAGCCGCTCGCAACGTCTCGAGTTTTTCAATAGCTTCGTCCCATGTACTTAGGATTGCAGCAATCTTGCGCTGTTCGGTGATTGGAGGAATTGCGATTGGAATATTTAGCAAACGATCTTGCGAAATGTTCTTCATCGTACTCTGCGTTCCGGTAGCTACATTCTGGATGAGCTTTTTGACCCGGTCGCTCTTCAGATTGTTTGCGAGCCAGTTCAGATTCACGCCATCAGCAGGTCGAATCTCCCAAAGCAGATCAGAAAGGAAGAGATTGGGCATGTCGTGTGCAACCAATGCTGTGGCACCGACCATCTCTTCGGAGTTCTTTCGGCAGATGATGATTGTCCCGGCTCTGACCGGCGTCCGAAGCGAAGCATGGTTAGAAGGTGGGACAT
>JAQGPI010000613.1 GCA_028293175.1 Verrucomicrobiaceae bacterium
ACTGTGGGCAAAAGTGCCAGGTGTGGTCACTTCCGGCCCATAAAGATCCAGGGTGGCCTTGGATTCGCCTTTGAGATCCACGAGCTCTGGCACGCTGGACTGCATGCGGAAGGCCATCTCGTACTGCGCGATGCGCGTCTGCGTTTCCGGATCACCGAAGCGGCTGTAATTGATCTCGTTCAGCTTGCCAAGGGCATCCAGCATGGTGCGGCGGTCGCTGCGCTCCACGCCGGGCGGGTTCTGGATGTAGAGCACCGGGTCCCCGGAGGAACGCAGGGCCACGCCCGCGTGCTTGGTGGGCAGGTAGCCGCTGCTCCACATGCGGGTGAACAGGGCCTGCGCCGCCGCGCCGGAACTCCACTTGGGCGTGAGCACCACGAAGGCAGGAAGATCATTGCTCGCGCTGCCCAGGCCGTAGCTGAGCCAGGAGCCGAGGCTTGCCTTGCCGGGCACTTCATTGCCTGTCATTACATAAGTGCAGGCCGGATCGTGATTGATAGCGGTGGTCCACACGCTCTTCACCACGGCCAGTTCATCCGCCACCGTGGCGGTATGTGGGACCAGCTCACTGGCCCAGCGACCACACTGGCCGTACTGTTGGAAGTTGAACATGCTGGGCGCGACTGGCAGCCGCGCTTGACCCGAGGTCATGGTGGTAATGCGCTGGCCGTTGCGGATGGAGTCTGGCAAGTCCTTGTCGAACTGCGCCTTCAGCCCCGGCTTGTAATCCCACATGTCGAGCTGCGAAGGCCCTCCGTTCATGTGCACATAATTCAAGCGCTTGGCCTTGGCGGCGAAGTGCGGCAACTCCGGCAACGGCGGGTGCACATCACCACCTGCGCCGCCTGCGCTGGCCATCATTTCACTGCCTAACAAAGAAGCGAGCGCAACATTGCCCGCCCGCAGGCCCACATTGCCAAAGAACTGCCGACGTGTTTGCTGGATTTGGAATTCGCGAAGAGGGTCCATGAGATCAAATCAAGGTTTGGTGACGGCTTCGTCGAGGTTGAGCAGCAAATTGGCGATCATCGTCCAAGCGGCAAGCTCGGCGGGTTTCAGCGACGGATCGGGTTTGGAATCGCCAAAGGTAATGAGCTGCGCAGCCGCCTCAGCACTGGCGCTGTAGCGAGCCAGATGCTGGTTCAGCGTGTCCTGCACGATGGCCGCTTCATCGGCGCGGGGGAAACGTGCGGTCACTTGCCTGAAGGCGAAAGTTAGGCGCTTGTCGAAGGTGTCGCCGCCCTGGGTGAGAATGCGCTGGGCGAAGTTGCGCGCGGCCTCGACTTGCTGGATGTCGTTCATCAACGCCAGGGCTTGCAGGGGCGTGTTGCTGCGCTCGCGGCGCAGGCAAACCTGCTCGCGGCTTGGTGCATCAAACGTGGTCAGGCTAGGGGCCGGCGCGGTGCGCTTGTAGAAGGTGTAGAGGCTGCGGCGATATAAGGCGGGGCCGGTATCGCGAATGTAGGTGCGCGTGTTGCTGCCGGAGTAGGCTACGGGTTCCCAGATGTTGTCCGGCTGGTAGGGCCGTACGGCCTTGCCGCCCATCGTTGGATTTAACAGGCCAGATACATACAGCGCCTGATCGCGAATTTCCTCCGCATCCAGACGGATGCGCGGGCCTCGCTCAAGCAGCTTGTTCTCCGGGTCCTTGGCCAAAAGATCAGCCGTCACCCGGCCGCTTTGGCGATAGGCCGTGCTCATCACGATCATCTTCACCAGCCGCTTCACATCCCAGCCGTGATCGCGGAAATCGCTGGCCATCCAATCGAGCAATTCCGGGTGCGTGGGCGGCGAGCCCTGGCTGCCGAAATCATTCGCCGTCTTCACCAGTCCCGTGCCAAAGAACTGCTGCCAGAGGCGGTTCACCGTCACACGCGCCGTAAGCGGATGCTGCGGCGATACTAGCCAGTTCGCGAGGTCCAGGCGGTTGTAGCTCTCCTTCTTCGGCAAGGGCGGCAGGATGGCAGGTGTGATACGGGATACTTTGTCGCCCGGCTTGTCGTATTGGCCGCGAATCATCACGAAAGCATCGCGGGGCTCCGGCAGATCGCCCATCACCAGCGAGGCGGGGATGAGGCTTTCCATGGCGGTCTTCTTGCCCTCCAGCGCCAACTTCTCAGCGCGCGGACCTTCTACCAACTTGTGCGCGCCCTGATACTCGTTTTCGAACCACCATTCCTGCACGCGTTTCGCATCAGCGGGTGGCCACTCTTCGGACTTCTTGCCGCGCACCAGCGTTAGCAAATCATTCGGCAAGCCCTCCACGCGCTTGCCTTGATTCTTCTCGATCCATTTGCTCCAAGACCATTGCGGGTCTTTGGCACGATCGACACGCGACGTCATGCTCAGATGATCCCAATACACGGTTCCACCAAACTGCGTGAAGGCATAGCCGGTGATTTTCATGCCGGGCTTAAGGCCCAGCTTTTCGAGAGGAATGTCCAGCTTGCCCCACTTGCCCGGCTCCGGCATCGCGCCCAGGTACGCATGCTCATTGGTGCGCACCTTGCCGAAAGGAATCGCGCCCTCCTCACCCCACACCGCGCGATGGTTCCAGCCACCCACATAGAATTGCACCATCACCGACTTGGGCTTGTCCGCCGGATCAATATAACAACTGGTGGAAAGCTTGCCATTGGGCGGAATCACGAAGCTCGCGCCGCCAATGAAGTAATCTTGCGCCACGCCCTTGGCCGTGCGCTTCAGCGCTGCTTCGCCGCTAAACACCGGGCCCTTGTCCTTGCTGATGATGGTGGTGGGCGCGCCGCCGGAGGACTCGACTTTCGCCTTGGGCGGAAAGCTGTCCTCAAACCACACCACCTCGCTGGTCTGCACTGGCGGCGGCGGTTCCTGCTTGGCGGGATCCATGTATTCGAGCTTGGCAATGGCCGCGTGAATCTCTGTTTTCTTCGCCGCGATCTGCGCATCCATTGCTGCCAGTTCCTTCTTCTGCTCGGCATTGGAGAGACGCAGGGATGGCTGGGTGAGCAGCACATTGCCATCCATGGCCGGATCGGCGGCGCTGTTGAAGAAGGCGTACAGGGAATAGAATTCCTTCTGCGAGATGGGATCGTACTTGTGATCGTGACAAACAGCGCAGCCACCTGTTAGGCCCATCCAAACAGCCATCGTGGTATCAGTGCGGTCCACGGCATAGCGGAACAACCACTCCTCATTGATGGCTCCGCCCTCGCCGGTGGTGACGTTGCAGCGGTTGAAGCCGGAGGCCACCATTTGATCCTGAGTGGCATCGGGAATCAAATCACCGGCGACCTGCCAGACGGTGAATTGATCGAAAGGCAAGTTGTCGTTGAAGGACTTCACCACCCAGTCGCGATACGGCCACATGCTGCGTTCATTATCCAGGTGCAGGCCGTGCGTATCGCCGTAGCGCGCGGCATCCAGCCAGTAGCGCGCCATGTGCTCGCCATAGCGCGGCGACCGCAGCAGGCGGTCCACGGTGCGCTCATAGGCATCCGGGCTCTGGTCCGCACGAAAGGCGTCCACTTCCTCCGGCGTGGGCGGCAGGCCGGTCAAATCAAACGTCACGCGGCGCAGCATCTGATCGGCAGGGGCCGGAGGTGAAAACGACAGGCTGTGCTCCGCCAATTGCTGATCAATGAAACGGTCCACCGCCGTCTCGTTCGCACTGCTCACCGACTTTGGCACAGCAGGCTTTGCGATGGGCTCAAAGGCCCAATGCTTCTTGTAGCCCGCGCCTTCAGTGATCCAGCGCTTCAAGGTTTCCATCTGCGGTTTGGTCAGCTTCTTGTGCGAGTCCAGCGGCGGCATCAAATCATCCTCGTTGGTGGTGAGGATGCGCTTGATCAGTTCGCTGTTGGCGATTTCGCCGGGCTTCACGGCCTGAGTACCTTCCTTGGCCTTGTGGTAGGCCCCCTCGGGGGTGTCCAGGCGCAGGTCGCCCTTGCGATGCTTGGCATCAATGCCGTGGCAGGAAAAGCAGTTGTCCGAAAGGATGGGGCGGACGTCGCGATTGAAGTCCAGCTTGGACGCCCCCTGCGCGGCGGATGCGCAGATAGGAAGACATAAACTGAAAAGGGCGATGGCAGGGGGCAGTCGCATGGTAACCGTGGGATACGTCTGGCAGAGAGCTATCTTGCGGTGGCTCTGCCATCGTCGAACGGTCGTTTGTTCGTGCGCAAAAAGCGCGGTCATGTCGCCAGCATTAATACGATTGTGATGGATCGCAGCTTTTCGGCGGACTCCGAGGCCTACTGGCACATGGAATGCTTTACAATAGGTCCCCCCCAAAACCAAGTCGAGGAACAGTCAGGAGCTGATCCAGGGAGTCCACGGCCACAGGTGGCGAGGGGTAACAAAAACCTAAACCGTGATGCACCTGAAGACTCGTCTTTCCCTGCTATGCACTCTCCCACTGCTATGCTTCACCCTCGGGCTGGCCCACGGCCAGTCACTGACCTTTGACGCTGATACCAACACAACAGGCGTCCAGATGGGCGACGGCACGTGGAACAGCACCAATACCAACTGGTGGAACGGCGCCGCCGACGTCGCCTGGCCCAACTCCGGCAGCGACTTCGCCAGGTTTGGTGCCGTCACCAATCTCAGCGGTGGCACGATCACCGTCACCGGCACCATCAATGTCGGCGGCATGGTCTTCAATTCGCTCTCCGCGCTGCCCACCCTTGCCTCGTTCGCCCACACCTTCACCGGCACGGGCACGCTGGCATTTACCACCAATGCCGTGATCCAGGCAGCGGACAACTCATCCGCCGGCAGCGGCACCGTGGACTTCATCAACTTCAACAACACTCTGACAGGCGACGGCTTGATCCTTCAACGCGAGGCGACCGGCACCGCGACGTATCAGTATATCAGGATTGGCGGCACCAACCCCAACCTCAAAGGAACCCTGGTCGCTAAAGCTCTCACTTCTGCTCGCGGCATCTTCCTCCTCACCAACAATGTCGCAGCCGTTTCCGGGCTCAGTCAGATCACGGTGGAAAATGGCAGCACGCTGGCGGCCAACATGACCGCCGGCCAAAACGTTTACGCCATGGCTCTCAGCCTTGCGGGCACGAGTTCCAACAATGGCGCGCTCCGTGTGGACGGCAGCGGCATCATCTTCTCAGGGCCGATCACTCTGACCGCCGATGCGTCGATCAATACCAACACCAGCATTACCGGCACCACTATCAGTGGCAACATTGGTGAGAGCAGCCCTGGTATCGGCCTGCAACGATACGGCGTCACACAGGACAGCAATGTCAGTTTCAGCGGTACCAATACCTATACAGGGCTCACCACCTTTGGCCGCAGCGGCGGTGCAACGGGCGGTCTCAATACGCTGGATTTCAGCGCCACCACCGCACCCACCGCCAACCTGCTTTACAATGGCGCAGCCACTCCCGGCGGCCTCACCCTGTGGGGCGGCACGCTGGGCAATACCTCCCTGACTCTGCAAGGCAAGGCTGCCACCGCCAACAGCCAGCAGTTCGGCGCGGTCAGCATCAATGGCACGCGCTCTAACATCATCCTGGCACCTGGCGCGGGCGGCAGCATGACGCTTGCGCTGGGAAACATCACGCACACCACAACAGGGTCGGTGAATTTTACCACCCCTGTGGCGGGCTCCCTTACCACCACGACGCCTGCCGGTTTCCTGGGCACCTGGGCGACCCTCACCAATACAGCAGGCGCGGGTTCCTGGGCCGCCTCCAATGGCACGGCGCTGAGCTCGTTCTCCGGCGATCTGCCCGCGAGCAATAGCTCCACGCTCGCGACCCTCCCTGGTCTGACTTCCAGCAGCAATCTTAACATCTCTGCCGCTTCTACCGGCAACATCAGCTCAGGCGCGGCGCTAGTGGCCGTCAATACTGTCTCGCTCACCGATGCCGTACTGCCGCGCACGCTCGACATTGGTACCGGCAACCGACTGCGGCTGGGCGCTACGGGGGGCATTCAAATGACCGGCGGCGCAAGGGATCTGACCATCGGTGTGGCGGCGAGCCCCGGCACGCTCACCGCCGGCACTGCGACCGTGAATTCCACAGGCCAAATCTGGCTCACCAACCTGTCGCCAAACTCCACTTTGACGGTCAATTCAGTGATCGACAATAACGGTACCAGCGCGGCAACACTGAGCCTGTTTGTCAATGGCAGCGGCAATACCGTGCTCACCGGGAACAACCTTTACACGGGGGTTACGCAGATCGGCAGCGGATCATTGGAGATTCGTAACAACGGTGCTCTGGGCACCACGGCCGGGAACACGGTCATCATGATGGGAGGAGCCTTGCGTTTGTCCGGTGGCATCACAACGGCGGAGCCGCTGACGGTCAACGGCTTGGGAGTGAACACAGACGGTGCCATCCGCAACATCGGCGGGGACAATACCTTGAGCGGCGCAGTGACCCTCTTGAATCCCACGCGCATCAATTCCGACAGCGGCACGCTGACGATTGCAAACACCGCCACCGGCATCACCGGTGCCTTTGCCCTCACCATTGGCGGTACTGGCAATGTGGCCATCACCGGCAAGATCGCCACCGCCGCCGGCCCTCTGACGAAGGACGGCACTGGCACGCTCACCCTCTCCGGCGACAACACCTTTACCGGGGCCATCACCATCTCCAGCGGTGCCCTGCGTGCCAGCAGCCCGACCGCTTTAGGAGCCGTTTCTGGTGCCACCTCGGTGAGTGCAGGGGCGGCCCTGGAAATCGCCGGTGGCATTGTCCTCGTGGCGGAGCCAGTCACGCTCAGCAGCATTGGCGTCACCACCAGCACAGGCACTGGCGGGGGCATTCGCAATGTCTCCGGCGACAACACCCTCACAGGCCTCATCACCGTGAACAACACCGCGCGCGTCAATTCCGACAGCGGCACCTTGACGCTCGATGTGGCCAGCGGCAACGCCTTGGTGAAGGATACCTCTGCCAGTGCCCGGTCACTGACCTTTGGCGGCAGCGGTAACATCACGGCCCTGGACCCCATCGCGCGCAGCTCCACCGTGGGAGCCGGTGTACTGAACGTCACCAAGGATGGCAGCGGCACCCTTACCCTGCGCGCTGCCAATACCTGGGATGGCAACACTACAATCAGTTCTGGAACCATGAACCTGGATTTCTCCGCTTCCACCAGTCCTGCCTCCAACATCCTCTATAGCGGAGTGGCCGCCCCCGGTGCCATGCTGGTGGGGGGCGGCACCCTCTTGATCACCGGCAAGAGCGGTGGATCATCCACGCAGGCCTTGGGTGGGCTGACCGTCAACTCCGGCCAGTCCTACATCACCGTATCACAAAACAGTGCCACCGGTGTGGGCGTCGGCTTCGCAGGCATCACCCGCACCTCCGCAGGCGGTGTGGTGCAGTTCACTCTTCCCAGTGCTGGCAGCATCACCACCACCGGCGGTACCGACAACGCCATCCTGAGCAGCGACAACATCGTTTACGCCACGGTGGGCACCAATGAATGGGCAGGCACGGACGCCATTTCGGGCGGCAAGCGCAACATCGTGCCTTTGTCTTCTATCTCCGGGGCTGGCGGTTACACCCCGGCCACCACCACGCTGGCTGGCAATGCGGACCTCACCGCGCCAACCATCATCACCGCATCGGGCCTCACGACCATTACCAGCCTCCGCTTCAATACAGGGCAGGCCACGACAGTCACCTTAGGCACCGGTCTCGCCACCGACATTCTGAGCACAGGCGGCATTCTGGTGGGCACCGGCGCGGGTGCCTTTACCACCAGCATCCTGGGCGGGGTACTGCGCAGCAACTCCACCAATATCTCCAGCGCCAATGCCGATTTGGTGAGCATTCAGAACAACACGGCTGGCGAACTGCGCATCAGCTCCGTGATTGCCAACAATGCCACTGTCAACTCAGTCACCAGCTTTACCAAGGCCGGTCCCGGACTGCTGGCGCTCGAAACGGCCACCCATACCTATACAGGCACCACACGGGTGACGGACGGCACGCTGTGGATTCGCTCCGGCACTCTCAATTCGAACACGGAGTTCACCCTGGGATCAGGAACAACAAGTGGCAAGCTGACGCTGGGCAGCGGCAGCACGGCGGTAACCGTCACCGGTGACTGGCTGCGCACCGATGGCTCCGGCACGGCCAATGCGCTGGTGGGCGGCAGCACAGCGCTTTCCTCGTTCTTCCTGGACAATGATTCCACCAGCGACTTCCGCCTGGGCATGATCGGCGGCACGGGCACGAATGAGAACAACCTCAATCTCAATGTCACGGCTCCCCTCGCCGTGCTCCAGCTCGGCCCTTCGAACACCTTTGCAGGCAAGGTGACCAATCTGCGCGGCACCATTGAAGTGCAAACACTGGCCAATGCGGGCCTGCCGAGCTCGCTGGGCACGGGCAGCTCCAGCGCAGCCAATGCCATCATCGACATGGGCACGCAGACAACCGCCGCCGTGGGCAGCACTGCCATCGCCACCCTGCGCTATGTGGGGACCACCGATTCCACCACTGACCGCTCCATCCGCGTGGCCAATTCCGATGCCGCCACGGACATCGTTTCCGTCGTGGCCGTGATTGAAAACGCCGGCTCCGGTAGCCTGAAATTCACCAGTGCCTTCACCGCTTTCGGCAGCAACACCGTACAGCGTGTGCTGCGACTGACAGGCACCAATACCGGGGCCAATGAAATCGTGGGTATCGGTGACGTCAGCAGCACCATTACCACGACGCTGGAAAAAACTGGCACCGGCAACTGGGCTCTGACCGGTACCAGCACTTACACAGGCACCACCAGCATCACCGGCGGGGTCCTGCAAGTGAGCAGCGGCGGCACGACCGGCACTGGAGCCGTGACTGTGGGCACCGGAAGTCAACTAGTCGGCACTGGCACAGTCCAAGGCTCCTCCGTCACGCTCGCCGCCGGGGCGACGCTTCAGGCAGGAGCCATGGTGACCGGCACCACCACAGGCCATGGAACGCTCACCTTTGCGCCCACCAGCAGCGCTAGCTATGATTTGCAAACTGGCTCCAGCATCGTGCTCAGCATCACCAGTGCCACCAATCAAGGAAGCATCGACAGCACCTTTGGCGGCAACGACATTGGCAGCGCGGGCTACAACGCCTATGTGGACGCTATCAGCGGTGCCGGAGCCCATGACCTGATCATTTTCAACGGCAGCACCGGCTCGGCCCTGAACTTCGCGGGCAACGTGCTGGTTTCGGACATCAACTTTGCACCCCTTGCCGGGCAGGTTTTCAACCTGCTGGACTGGGCGGCGCTTGTCACCGCCAGCTTTGTCTCGTTCGATACCGGCACTAATTACCGCGACGGATCGACCGACAACGGCACGCAGCTCGATCTGCCCAGCCTGAGCGGCACTGGGTTGGTCTGGGATGTGAGCCGCTTTACCGTTTCCGGGAATCTGGCGGTTGTCGCCCTAGTTGTTCCGGAACCTGGCCGCGCTACGCTGTTGCTCGCAGGCCTTTCCTTTGTGCTGCTGGGACGTCGGCGGCGGCCGGTTATCCCGGGCACGCCTTGAGCACCTGTTTCGACGCTTGGGTACGAGCTCCCCCAACCCGTCTACAACGCGCGGCAAAGCAGCTGCAAGGACCTTCAAACCATCGTATCTTACCAGATAGTCGCCCTGTCTGGATTTCTCCGCCAAAAACAGCCGGTTTTACGGGCAATCCGACTGGATCCGACTGGATCAAACCAAAAATTCCGCGCTCCACGACGCTGCCGCAGCATTCACCGCCCTCAGCCCAAACTCGCCTTGAGCACAGCCATCGTCTCCTTTTGCCGCTTCTCCACAATGGCCTTTGCAGAGGCCGCCTTCGCCTTCGCAGCAGCGGGATCTTTGGCCATCGCCAGCACGGCGGCGGGCATGCGCTTCACTTCTTCCTCAATGTCGAAATCGAAGAGCCAGTCGCCCAATCCGATGTCGCGCCACATGGTGCCCTTGCTGGTCTGCTCGGCCCAGCGGCAGACGATCGCGGGGATGCCGTTGCCGATGCACATGATGGGCGAGTGCATCTCGTTGCCGAACAATCCGGCGCTGCGCTTGTAGGTGCTCAGGGCCTCATCGGTGAGCCAGTATTTCTCGTGCCACACGACCTTTGCCTTCACATCCTCCGGCAGCTTGTCGAGCAGCATCTCCTTGCCCAGCTCCATCTGGCTGGAGTCCTCGGGGCAGAGCAGCACCTTCATCTCCGTCTGCCGCACCACTTGGATGATCGCCTCGCGCAGCGGCGCGTGATCGTGCTCCTTCATCTTCTCGTTGTTCGCGTGCTTGGCTGGATCGAAGGCCGCGCCCTTCTTCATCTTCCAGTAAGGCGAGGCGCGCAGGCGGGGGATGCAGCACAGGAATTTTCCCTCCTCCAAATTGTTAGCCTTCAGGAAGGCCTCGGCGGGTGCGTCGTTGCTCAGATCAGTGGCAAAGGCACCGTCGGGTCCGAATTCCATGACCGGGCAGGCGCAGCCGAGTTCCTTGGCGCGGGCCATGGAAACGCTGTCGCGGAAGAACACAAACTTTGCCTTGGTCAGCACGTCCATGGTCGGCTTGCCCACGGGCTTGGAGGAGCTGATGTTCGCCAGCGCCGCCGGGTATTGAGGAATGGTGATGCCGTAGATGCCGAAGGGCTTGCCGGTTTTCTCGATCCACTTTTTCACGTCCTTCTCCGCCACCAAGGAAGCGCCGGAACCGTGCAACAGGAAGTCACAGTCTGTGAACGCGGCGTCGATCTCGGCCTGCGCCATGAGGATCTTCACCTTGGGGAAACGCTTCTGGATCAGTTCGGCCACGCCATTGTCCACGCTGCTGGGCCAGAGGCGAATCTCGGCCTCGGGCAGGTACTTTTCCAGCAGCGCCAGCACGCCGGGGGTGTGGGCGATGTCGCCAATGTTCACCGTCTGCCAGGAGGAGCGCAGCAGGATGCGCGGCGCGCGTTTGTCAGCAGCGGAAACGGAAGAGACGAGGACGGCGGCAAAGGAAGTGTGCAGGAAATCGCGGCGGTTCATAGGGAAAGGATGAGCAGAAACGCGGGCATTGTCACGATCTCGCATCGCTTGACAGGCCCCCGTTTCTTTGTTGCTAAAGACATGTCCGTTCTCGCCTCCCTCTACCCGTTCATCAAGCCCTTGCTTTTCAAGCTCGATGCCGAGGTGGCGCACACGCTGACAGTGAAGAGCATGATCCTGGCGCACAAGCTGGGCCTGCTGGGATCTGAGACACCGCGGAAGCAGACGCCGGTGAACGCGCTGGGTCTCACCTTCCCCAATGTGCTGGGGCTCGCGGCAGGAATGGACAAATCCGCCAGCGCGGTGGATGCCTGGGGCGCGCTCGGTTTTGGCTTCGTCGAAGTAGGCACGCTCACTCCCCGCCCGCAGCCCGGCAATCCCAAGCCGCGTCTTTTCCGCTTGCCGGAGCATCGCGCGCTGCTAAACCGCATGGGCTTCAACAATCCCGGCATCCATTCCGCCGTGGAAAAGCTGCGCCACCGCCGCACCAAAGCCATTGTGGGTGTGAACATTGGCAAGAACTTCGACACGCCGAACGAGAAGGCGGTGGACGATTACATGCACTGCCTGAAGGCCGCGTACCCGGTGGCCGATTACATCGCGGTGAACATCTCGTCGCCCAATACCAAGGGCCTGCGCGATCTGCAAAACGAGGAGTCGATCCGCGCCCTGCTTGGCACCTTGCAGAAGGAGCAGTCCGAGCTGGAAAAGCAGCACGGCAGGCACGTGCCTGTGCTGGTCAAAATCGCGCCCGACCTGGAAGAGCTGCACATCGAAGCCCTCGCTCGTGTCTTCAATGAACTGGGCGTGGAAGGCATCATCGCCACCAACACCACCATCTCCCGCGCCGCCGTCACAGGTCATCCCCTGGTCGAGCAAGCCGGAGGCCTCAGCGGCGCACCCGTCACCCAGCGCAGCACGGAGGTCATCGCTGCTTTCCGCAATCTCCTGCGCTCCGAAATCCCCATCATCGGCGTGGGCGGCATCATGAACGGCAAAGATGCCGCCGAGAAGATTCAAGCGGGCGCGAAGCTGGTGCAGATCTACAGCGGCATCGTGTATGCCGGACCGGCGCTGATTGGGGATGTACTGGGGACGGTTTAATCCGCCACATACTCCCCAAACGCATACAGCTTCGGGTCCCTTTGCGGCACGTTCTGCATCGACTTCAACTTCACCTTCATCGTCTGCCAGAGCGCATCGGCGGCAGCGCCTTGATCACCGTCGCCGTCCATGCCGCCAAACTGCTCTTCCAGCTTCTCGGGGTCTTCGCCAGCTTCCAGGCGGCGCACCATTTCTTGCAGCGACTCCGGCGTCTTGTCGCCCATCATGTCCGTCATCTTGCGCATGAACCGGCCCAGTTGCTTCGGATCAGGATTCGCATCATCCAAGCTGCCCATGTCGCGCTCCATTTCCGCCATGAAAGCCTCCATCTTCGTCTCGTCCATCCCCGCAAAAGGATCATCCGCCGATTCCTCCTTCGCCCTGCCCACGATGGCGAAGCGCGACATCCGTCGCTCCATGCGGAAGGCGGCGTTGTCCGGGCAGCGCGGCGTCTTGTCCCGATACGAGATCGACGGCGCGAGAAACTGATAGAGCTTGTTGTTGTCCGGACTGTAGAATTCGTAAATCGGCATCGCCCCATAATGAGCCGGCGCTTGCGAATCGCCACTACCGAATCGAGTGATAATGATGCGCACGCGTTTTGCCCCCTCGCCCACTGGCCTGCTCCATCTGGGGCATGCCTATGCGGCGGGGTTTGCTTATCGCGAAGCACAAGCGGCAGGCGGCGAATTCCTCATCCGCCTGGAAGACATCGACGGCACCCGCAACCGCCCCGAATTCGAAACCGCCATCTTCGAAGACATGGCCTGGCTCGGCCTCACTTGGCAGCAGCCCGTGCGCAAGCAGTCCGAACACTTCGACGACTACCGCGCCGCGCTCGATCAATTGCAAGCCCTGGGGCTGCTCTATCCCTGCTTTTGCACCCGCAAGGAAATCCAGGCCGAGATTAGCAATGCCGGTCACGCCCCTCAAGGCCCCGATGGTCCGCTCTACCCCGGCACCTGCCGCCATCGTTCACCAGCCGAGCAACAGGGCAAAATCGCCAGCGGCCAGCCCTACGCCCTGCGCCTGGATGTTGATAAGGCCCGCCAGCTCGTAGGCAAGGATCTGCCCTGGCACGACCGCGCCCACGGTGATTTCATCGCCCAGCCGCAGCTCTTTGGCGATGTGGTCCTGGCGCGCAAAGAAACACCCGGCAGCTACCATCTCGCCGTCGTCATCGATGATGCATTACAGCATATCACACTCGTCACACGCGGCGAAGACCTCCTGCCCGCCACCCACCTGCACCGCCTGCTGCAAGAGCTGCTGAAGCTTCCGGTGCCGGAGTGGAAACATCACCGAGTGATCACCGATGATGAAGGCAAGCGGCTTGCCAAACGCGACGATGCGCGGTCGATTAGGTCGTTTAGAGAAAGCGGCTGGACGGCGGAGCGGGTATGGGCAGCGGTGGTTTGATGAACGTGCCCTCTTGTCTCTTATCGCTCAAGATGCTAGAACCACCGCATGGTCCCACGCACTTTTGTTTCGCCCAATGGCCCGACGTTTTCTGAGATCGTTTTCGGCACCTGGCGTGTGCTGGACGACGCTGCCACGGCCACGCCGGAGAACATGCTCGCACGCTTGCACAAGTGCCATGAGCTGGGCATCACCACCATTGATACGGCGGAGATTTATGGGGTGTACAAGGTGGAGGAATTTCTCGGTCAGGCACTGAAGCTGGATCCGGCGCTGCGTCACAAGTTGGAGATCGTGACCAAGTGCGGCATCTATGTGCCGTGCGAGTTCCATCCGGACCGCAAGACGGCCTTCTACAATGCCACGGCGGCGCGGATCGTGAAGAGCACGGAGAAGTCCCTGCGCTTCCTGGGCACGGACTACATTGACCTTTTGTTGGTGCATCGCCCGGACTGGCTGACCAGCGCGGACGAAACCGCTGAAGGCCTGAACCAGCTTCTGAAGGAAGGCAAGATCCGCAGCGCGGGCGTGTCTAACTACAATGTGCATCAATTCGACCTCTTGAACTCGCGCATGGATCAGCCGCTAGTGACCAATCAGATCGAGTTTCATCTCCTTAACACTGATGCGATTCATGATGGCAGGCTGGATCAGGCGCAGAAGCACAGCTTCAATCCCATGGCCTGGAGCCCGCTCGCCGGAGGCCGCTTGATGGACCCTGCGAACGAAGCAGGCGCGCGGGTGAGCAAGGCCTGTGCCGTGATGTCGGAGAAGTACGGCAACGCCACCGTGGACCAGCTCGCCTATGCCTGGATCATGGCACATCCGTCAGCTCCGCTGCCGGTGATCGGCACCAACAAGATCGAACGCCTGGAAGCCGCCGCCAAGTCCACCGCCATCGAACTGGAACGCGAAGACTGGTACGCGCTGTGGACCGCAGCGAAGGGCCACGGGATTCCTTGATCAAAGGCAGCCGCAGCGCATGTGCCCACCGAATGAAAGATGGCGGTGCCATGCATGGCTCATGGCGCCGCCGCTTTTCTATTGACTCAATACCCTGTCGATCATGCAAAAACTATTCACGGCTGAAGTCGTCTCCAAAGGCGCTCGTTCTGGTACCCTTTCCAACCCTGAGGGCCTTCTCAATGTCACTCTGGGCAATCCCCTGGAGGAGGGTCGGGCAGATAAGGGCCCGAATCCGGAAATGCTGTTCGCGGGCGCTTACTCTGCCTGCTATCACGGTGCCTTGTTGAATGCAGCCAAGGGGCTAGGCGTGGAGCTCACGGACTCCACCGTGCGGGCCCTGGTGACCCTGAATGAGGATGATGAGGGCGGTTTCAACCTTTCGGTGGAGCTGCATGCGGAACTGTCGGGCGTGGACCCGGAGAAAGCCCGCGAGGTCATGGAGGCAGCGCATCAGACCTGCCCTTACTCGAAGGCGTTGCGCGGCGATGCCCCGGTCACCCTCGTGGTGGACTAATTTGATACTTGCCGTTATAGTGTATCACTCAACCCGTGCCCGCTAAAAGCATGCCCCACCTTTTTGAGCCCTTGCAGATCCGTGGTGTCCGGTTCCGCAACCGCATCGGCGTTTCGCCCATGTGCCAGTACTCGAGCGAAGACGGATTTGCCAGCGACTGGCATCTGGTGCATTTGGGCAGCCGGGCCGTTGGTGGTGCCGCCCTGGTGATGACAGAGGCCAGCGCGGTGGTGGCGGAGGGCCGAATCAGCCCGGGCGACCTGGGCATTTGGAAGGATGAGCATGTGGAAATGCTGAAACGGATCTTCCGCTTCGTCGAAGAGCAGGGAGCCGTGCCCGCTATGCAGCTCGCTCACGCGGGACGCAAGGCCAGCACTTCCGCTCCCTGGAAAGGCGGCGGCCCCGTGGCCACTGATGAAGGCGGGTGGAGGCCTGTCTTTGCCCCGAGTGCCCAACCCTTTGATGCCGACAGCATCGTGCCCCAGGAACTGGATGCGGCGGGCATCCGTGCGGTGGTAGAAGCCTTTGCTAGCGCTACGCAGAGAGCACTGGAAGCAGGGGCACGTGTGGTGGAGATCCACGCTGCGCATGGCTACTTGCTGCATGAGTTTTTCTCGCCTCTCAGCAACAGCAGAACTGACGAATACGGCGGCTCTTTTGAAAACCGCACCCGCATCCTGCGGGAAGTGATCGAAGCCGTGCGCAAGGTGTGGCCGGAAACTCATCCTCTATTTGTCCGCATCTCCGCCACGGATTGGGCTGAGGAAGGCGGCTGGGACATTGACCAGTCCGTCAGGCTTTCGCAGCAACTGGGGGCGCTGGGTGTGGACTTGGTGGACTGCTCATCCGGCGGCACCCTGCCAGCGGCGAAGATTCCCATAGGCGCCGGGTATCAGGTGCCCTTTGCCGAGCGGATCAAGCGCGACGCCTCGATTGCAACCGCAGCCGTGGGCATGATCACCACCCCGGAGCAGGCGGACCAGATCATCCGCAATGGCCAGGCCGACATGGCATTCCTCGCGCGCCAGATGTTACGTGATCCCTACTGGCCGCTGCACGCAGCGCGCACCCTGCGGCAGGAATTCGCGGGACCCGTACAGTACGGCAGGGCGCTGTGACAGGCGTACCTTACTCGAAGTGCATCTTGGCGATGTCTGTGCGGCTTTGCTGACCGTCGAATTTGACCTTCGCGGCACCGGCGTAGGCCTGGTCACGGGCTTCGTTGCGGGTGGTGCCCTGGGCTACCACGGCGAGCACACGGCCACCGTTGGTTTCGTAATCACCAGCGGCGTTTTGGCGGGTTCCGCAATGGAACACCTTTGCGGCAGTCACGGCATCGAGACCGCTGATCACATCGCCGTTGCGTGAGGAGGCTGGATAGCCTGCGCTGGCAAGGATCACGCATACGCTCCAGCCTTCCTTGAAGCTTATCAATTCAGGCGTGAGCCTGCCTTGTGCGGCGGCAAAACAGTACTCAGCGAAATCGCCGCTCACCATCGGCAGCACGGCCTCGGCTTCGGGATCACCGAAACGGCAGTTGTACTCGATTACCTTCGGGCCGTCCGGCGTGAGAATGAGGCCGCAGTAGAGGAAGCCACGGTAGCGGAGGCTGTCCTTGATCAATCCCTGGACGGTGGGCTGGACGATCTCCGCCTCGATGCGCTGCATGAGCGAAGGCTCCGCGAGGTCGCGCGAGGCCACCGCGCCCATGCCGCCGGTGTTCGGTCCCTGGTCGTTGTCGCGGATGCGCTTGTAGTCCCGTGCGGGCATCAGGATGTGATACTGATCATCACACACGCTGACAAAGATGCTGATCTCCGGCCCGGTGAGGCATGTTTCCACAATGAGGTTGCCGGGGCCAAACAGACGCTTGGTGAAGACTTCGTCCAGAAAGGCCTCCGCCTCCTCCGCATTCGGGCACACGGCCACGCCCTTGCCGGCGGCCAGTCCGTCGAATTTCAGCACGGTGGGGTATCCTTTGATCGCGGCCAGGGCTTCTTCCTTGGACTGACATTCGGCAAAGTCCGCTGTGGGAATGGCATGCCGCTTGAGGAAGTGCTTCGCGAAGGCCTTGCTGGCCTCCAGTTGCGCCGATTCCTTGCGCGGTCCCCAGCATGGGATTCCCGCGTTTTCGCACATGTTTGCCAGGCCTTCGTCCTTCACAAGCCAGGCTTCTTCACCCGCCACGCACAGGTCGATGGCTTCGCGTTTCATGAAGGCGATCAGCTCCGTCAGGTTCGGTACATCCACCCGCGTGGCCAGCGCGGCGCTCGCATCGCTGCCGGGATAGGCAAAGAGCTGCGGCTTCGAAGGCGATTCGCTGAGGGCGGTGAGGATGGCGTGCTCGCGGCCGCCTTTGCCAGTGACAAGGATTTTCATGGAACAGTGAAAAAATAGGAAGGGATGGCTTAGCACGGGCAGGCCGCCTCAGGCCAACGGTTTATGCAAGAATGGCCACGAAAGAGTACATAGATCACAAAGGATGACTGCCTTTGGATTCCCAACCTTGAGCTCTTTTGTGGCTAAATCATTTTTGCCGCTTTTGTGGCGCGTTGCGCACGGGCTTGCCTTGCTGGTAGCTTTCTAGATCGCTTTTCAGGTCGTGCTCCAAGACGATGTTGTTGCTCACCGTGGCCAACAGCAGCGCGTTCTGGATGTTTTTGAGTGCCTCCGCCTTGTCCCCTGCTTCAAATTGAGCCGCAGCCAACGTGCGCAGCATCACGGGCTCCTTCGCCGCGGGCAAATTCTGGATGCTTTTCATCACCGTCACCGCCTCTTGGCCGTTGCGAACGGCATCATCCATGGTCGTCGCAAGCACCCATGCGAGGTTGTGCACGGCCTCAATGAAATCGGGCTTGTGCTTCACCGCCCATTGGAAGGCCTCTACCGCTTCCTTCATCCTTCCGGCCTGCGCTAGAGCATTGCCGTAATTGTAATGCAGCACCAGGGAGTCCGGCTCCGCTACCAGCACCTTTTGGTAATACTCCAGCGCGGCCTCCGCCTCGCCCGCGCCGAGCAGCGCAGTGGCCAGGCTGTGATAAGTCGCCGGTTTGGGCGGCAGGAATTTGATGGACTCCTGATAGTGCTTCACCGCCTCGGCGAACTGCCCGGTTTTGAGGAGCGCATTGGCCAGATTGAGGTGCGCCTCGCCATTTTTCGGGCTCACGGCGATGGCCTTTTTGTAGGATTCGATGGCTTCCTTGAACCTGCCCTGAGCGGACTGCGCCAGCCCCAGATTGTTGAAGATGCTGCCCTCCTGCGGGAAGGTCTTGATGGCGTTCTGATAGTAGGCTTCGGCGTCCTTCGCCGATCCCGATTTCATGATCGCCACACCGAGGTTGCCGGTGGCCAGAGCGTTGCTGCCATCCTTCTTCAGCACCCGCTCATAGTGGGCGCGCGCTAGATCCGGCCTGCCGATGGTGAGGTAGGCCGTGCCCAGATTATTGGCAGCAATCCAGGCGCTCGGGTTGCGCTCCAGGGTGTCGGTCCAAAGCGTGACGTCATCTTTAAAAATAGGCACATGGGCCGCGCTGACAAACCCGAGGCCGACCACCAGCGCGCCGCAGACCAGCGAAAGCGCATCCCATGACTTGTTGCCCAGCCGGTTGGCCAGCGAGGTCAATCCCGCCGCCACCAGCGCCAGTGGCCCCATGGAGGCGAGGTAAACAAAGTGATCCCCGACAAAGGAATAGCGCAGGAAATAATGATCCACCAAGCCCGCCACCGGCAGCAGCGCGATGACAAAAAAACCGCCAGCAAACGCC
>JAQGPI010000619.1 GCA_028293175.1 Verrucomicrobiaceae bacterium
GCAGGTTCATTCCATCTCGATGCCAATGGCAATCCTGATGTGCTGCCGGCAGATCGGCTGACGCGGGTGGTGCTTTCTCCTGGCCTGCTCACCGAAAACGGTTTTGGATCGCTTTCGATCAAAAATCCCGATGGCAATATCCTCGTACCTGCGGGCGAAGAACTGATCGCCTCTGCCAAGGGCACCCTCACGCTCTCAGCAGCTAACATTGATGTGCAGGGAAAAATCACCGCTCCGGGCGGCAGTCTGGAGTTGAACGCGTACAACATCTCGCCCACGGAAGTGGCGCGTCTTAACTTGGACAAGGTCAATTCAGTCCTTCCTGCGCCAGCCCCCAACCGCGGTGTCATCACGCTTGGGCCGGATGCGTTGTTGAGCACGGCGGGTCTGGTGATTGATGATCGCCTTAGTGCTCCGTCGGCTCTCAGTCAGCCACTGGTCACGGAGGGCGGAACGATTACGCTTAATGGCTACAGTGCGGATCTTTCCAGAGGCAGTGTCATTGACGTCAGCGGCGGCGTAGTGATGGATTCATTCGGCAAGCGGTTCTATGGCAACGCTGGCAGCATCTCCATCAAGACGGGCCAGGATCTGGGGCTGGCCGCTGTGTTAGGCGGTCATTTGAGCCTCGGCTCCGCCTTGAAGGGCATGGCGGGTGGACAGGCGCTTGGCGGCTCGCTTTCCTTGCAGGCGATGACCATTCAAATTGGTGGCAGCACCTCCCGGCTCACCACGCTGTTGCTGCAACCGGAGTTCTTTGATGAAGGAGGTTTTGCCAGCTTCACGCTCAATGGCCTGGGCACACCCGTAGGCGGTGGCCAATACGCTCCGGGAGTCTTGATCAGCCCAGGCACCGAAATTGACCCTATGGTGAAAAGCTATGTGGCCGTTCCGCATGGCAATGGCACGGACAGCCTGGGCCTTCGAGAGGTGACCTTGCCTGAAGGCATGCGCTCGCCAGTGACACTGAATTTTAACGCGATCAATGTGGCCGATGATTTCAAGAACGATCTTGTCATCCGGGGCGACGTGGTGCTGGGGCAGGGAGCTGTGATTCACACGGGCCCGCTGGGAACGGTCACTTTCAAGGGGGATACAGTGGCGCTTCTGGGTTCCGTGTATGCGCCCGGCGGCAGCATCCAGATCACTGGCGCGAAGAGCCTGCCGTTGCCTAACAACGGCGTGGAGACAACCGCCCTCACGACCGTATACATCGGCCCGCAAAGCCGCCTATCCACGGCAGGCATCGTGGTGCGCACGCCGGATGCCTATGGCCGTCGCACAGGCGTGGTGCTACCCGGTGGTTCCATCAGTGTTTCTGGCAACATCGTGGCCGAGGCTGGTGCGGTGCTGGATGTCTCTGGAACCAGCGGCGTGCTGGACATTGCGCCTACCTACCTGGGCCTGACATCCACGCTTGATCCGCTTACCGGTGCACCGGTGGTGCCTCTGAGCAGCGGACTTACCTCGCCATTATACAGCCTTGCAGTGGTAGGTCTGAAAATGGACTCCAGTGGCGGCAGCATCACTTTGAAGGGAGCGGAACAGCTCTTCTCCAATGCCACGCTGCTGGGCAATGCGGGAAGAGATACCGGCACTGGCGGCACGCTCAGCATCCAGTCCGGGCGTTTCTACCCGGCGAATGTGACCGCGCAGCCAAATGACTTTAATTTAGTGGTGACGCAGGGTCGTTCCTCGAATGTGCCATCACATTTCTTCAAGGAAGGTCAGTCAGGCATTGGGAAGGCAGTGCTTGATGGCAACGGTCAGCCAGTGGCGAGCATGGGTTATTTGTCCGCCAATGACTTCTCCGCCGGTGGATTCGATTCCCTTTCGCTGGGCGGCAACGTGGCCTTCTCCGGCGCCGTCAGCATCAATGCCCGTGGGAAGCTGATCGTAGCGACAGGCGGTGTGCTCGGAGCGGATTCGACGGTGAACCTCAAGGCCCCTTATGTGGCCATTGGTACCCCATTCCAGGCACCGCTGCTGGCCAGCCAGCCGCAGAACCCCTTCAGCATCGGCGGCAGTCCGTTTTACTTCCAGCCCACCTTCGGAGCGGGGAGTCTCACCATTACTGCCAATTTGATTGATGTTGGCAACCTGTCGCTGCAAACCATTGGCAGCGCGAAGTTCATCGCGGACAACGGCGAGATCCGAGGCAATGGCACGTTGAACATCGCGGGCAGCCTCTATTTGCGCGCCGGGCAGATTTATCCAACGACTGCATCGAAATTTACCATCGCCGCCTATGACTACACTGATGGCGGCATCATCAGAAACGGCAGCGTCACCATTGCTGCTTCCGGTACACGGTCCCTGCCTTTGTCTGCTGGCGGCACGCTGAGCATTTATGCCTCAGACATCATCCAGGGCGGCGTGTTGCGCGCCCCCTTTGGTGTTATCAACCTGGGTTGGGATGGCACTGGCGCCGGGCCGCAGGACTTCATCACCGGCGCTGGGGTAACTGGAGCGAAGACCCCGATCTATACGCCTCCATCAATGCCAGTAACCAAGCAGATCACGCTGCTTGCAGGGAGTGTGACCTCTGTGTCGGCCATTGATCCCATCACCGGACTGGGCGTCCTGATTCCTTATGGCACCAGCGTGGACGGCAAATCTTGGATCGATCCGGCGGGCAATGACATTACCAATGGCGGCCTGCCGCAGAAGGCGATCAACTTCTCTTCACAGGGCATCCAGACGAACAAGGGATCGGTCATCGACATCCGTGGCGGAGGTGATCTTTATGCTTATCGCTGGGTGACCGGGCAGACAGGCACGCATGACATCCTGGCTTCCACTGGCGCCTTTGCTGTGGTCCCTGGTTACTCGTCTGACTTCGCTCCCTATGGAGCCTTCAATGGCTCGGTGCTTGAAGCCTTAAACGCGCTCAAAGGCGATCCTGGTTATGTGAATGGCAAGCTGAATGTGGGCGATCAGATTTTCCTCAACAGCGGCAGCGGTCTTTCCGCCGGGGTCTATACTTTGCTGCCCGCGCGCTATGCACTGCTGCCCGGAGCCTTCCTCGTGACTCCTGCCTCTGGAGCGCCCATCGGCAACTTCTTAAAGCCGGATGGCTCCAGCTTCGTTAACGGCTACCGGTTTAACGGCCTCAATACGGAGCGCACTTTGCCCCAGTTGTATTCGCGGTTTGAGGTCGCGCCTGCGTCCACCATTGCGCAACGCGCGCAGTACGACAGTTTCTTCGCTAACAGCTTCTTGAGTAACTACGCCGCCCAGCATAATCAGACGGCACAGCCGCTGCCGCAGGATTCGGGGCAACTGGTATTTTCGGCCAGCTCCTCAATGGTGCTGAATGGCACTGTGCTGGCGCGCACGCTTGGCGGCGGTCGAGGCGGGCGCGTGGACATCAGTAGTCCCGAAGACATTGTCATCGCTTCCGCCAGTTTGATCGCGCAGCTTGGTGGCAGCATTCCTAACACGTTGCTGCTGGATGCTGCGCAGCTCAGCACTTTCGGCGCGGAGAGTCTCTTGATTGGCGGCGTACGCACGGTCGGCACCAATGGCACGACGGTGGCGGTAAAAACAGGTAAGATACTGGTCAGCAACGAGGGCTCGCCGCTGGCGGGCTCCGAAATCATTCTCGCGGCGAACGAATCGCTCACTGTCAGTGACAACGCCGTGATTCGCCAGTCGGGCACGCTCTCGGGAACGTCTGACAAGTTGTTGTTTGGTAATGCCAGCGTGGCGGGCAGCGGCAGTGGCGTGTTATTGCGCGTGAGCAGTGATGTCAACGCGCAGATCGTCCGTACCAGCGTGGGCAGTCCCACTCAGATCGGAGTGAATCTGAGCATTGGAAGCGGGGCGGCGGTCGGCGGCAACAGCATCATCCTGGACTCTACCGCAGGCATGCAGCTTTCTCCCGCTTCGATCCTCTACGGCAAGGCGTTGTCGTTCGGCAGCGGTCAAATTAGCCTGCAATTGTCAAATCCGGCTCCGCCGCTTTATCACTCGCTTGCGGAGCCAGTGACCACCGGCTTGGTGATGGGAACATCAGTGCTCCAGAGCCTGCAAGAATTCAGTTCGCTTTCATTCCTGAGCTATTCTGCCATCGACATCTATGGTGGCGGAGCGGTGGGCAGTACTGCTCTTGGTAAGCTTTCCCTGCATGCAGCGCAGATCCGTGGCTTTGACACCCCCGTGGGGGATGTGGCGCAGTTCACGGCCAAGACCATCGTGATCGACAACAGCCCGAACGGCAAGGTCCTGGAAGATAAAGTGGCCGCCAGCGGGACCTTGGTTTTCAATGCGTCTGACATTCACATTGGCAACAACAAGATCAATGTCGATCAGTACGCCAACCTGACGCTGAATGCTGCGAACGGCCTGTACCTGGAAGGCACCGGCTCCCTTGTAGCCCGCGGTGGATCTGTCACCGCAAATACGCCCTTTGTCACTGCGGGCCGATCAGCCACGCAGTCCATTACGGCTGGGGGAGCGCTTGAAATCAATGGCACAGGCGCTGTTGGCGGCACCGTCACCAGCAGCCTCGGTGGCAGCCTCACTTTGCGAGGTGCCACCGTCGCAGTGACGAGCAACATTGTCCTGCCCAGCGGCCAGTTGTCCATCTCGGCACTGAGCGGTGACGCAGTGGTCGGCGGCAAGCTCGATGTGAGCGGTGTAG
>JAQGPI010000014.1 GCA_028293175.1 Verrucomicrobiaceae bacterium
GCGTGGGCACCGACGGGCTGCTGCAAGTGGACCAGGTCGCGCCGAATTCCCCGGCCGCCCGCGCGGGTATGAGAAGTGGGGACACTGTCCTATCTTTTGATGGCAAACCCTTGCGCGACCGGCCCAACTTCAGCGCCATGGTGAACGCCCGCGCCGCCGGTGATCCTGTCGTCCTCGTGGTGCGCAACCGTTCCGGCGAGCGCATCCTGACCATGAAACTCGCGCCCCGCCCTGCGGACTGATTTGGCCATGGCACGCACGCTTCCATCGTTCCTCTTTTACCTGTGCCTGATCGTCACCGCACCCTTGCGCGCACAGCTTTCCGCGCCCCTGCCCGATGCCCAGCGCACCAATGGCGAGCAGACGCTGAGCGCCCTCTCCTGGCTGGACAAAGCCACCGCTGGCAGCCTGGTGCAGGTGGTCGGCGGCAACGACAAAACCGTGCTGCGCGGTGCCATCCTCTCCACTGATGGCTACTTCCTTACCAAAGCCAGCGAAGCACCGCCGACCGAGACCTTCACGGTAACATGGAGCGATGGCAGCCGCTGCGAGGCGCGGCGCGTGCATGTGGAATCCGCGCTCGATCTTCTGCTGGCGAAGGCCCCCAAGACCACCGGCATTCCGGTGACCTGGAAGTCCTCCGCCGCGCTCACTCGTGGCGATTGGATCGCCGCCGCCACTGCTCCGCGTGAAGGCAACGGCTGCCCGCTGCGGCTGGGTGTTGCGAGTGCGAAGCGGCGTCCTATAACCGGTCACGGTGTAGCCATGGGTATCAAGATGGAGGACACCGCCGCCGACAAGGGCGTGCTCATCGTGGAAGTCGCCAGCACCAGCCCCGCCGAAGTCGCCGGATTGAAGGAAGACGACCTCCTGCTGGCGCTCGACGATGCACCGGTGAACCGCTCGTTGCAGGTGAAGGAGTTCATCTCCCGCCTGCACCCTGGCGAACAAGTGAAGCTGCATGTTAGGCGCAACAAGAAGGAGAGCGACATCCACGTGCGCCTCGCCAGCCGCAGCAAGGTGATCTCCAACTGGGACGGCGAGGACTACGCCAACGGAGGCGTATCGCTGCGCACCGACAACTTCCCCGAGATCATCCAGCACGAGATCCCCCTGCAACCCAACGACATGGGCGCCCCCGTCTTCGATCTGGAAGGCAACGCCCTGGGCCTGAACATCTCAAGAGTTGATCGCGTGACCACCTTCGTGCTGCCCATGGAGCAGTTCTCAACGAAAGTGCAGCAGTGGGTGCTGGAGGATAAACGGGCGGGGAGGTAATGCCATGAATCCGCTGCTGACCTTGTTCGAAATCACCGGCAATCCGCACGGTGACCCGGAGCACTCCATTGGCTCTTCCATCAGGTTCGGTCCCCGCACGCAGGAAGTTCTGTGCCCTGGATGCCGCAGGCCGGGTATCAAGGCCAAAACCGATTGGAACGCCGTCGTGAGCTTGATCGGGGAAGACGCGAAGTACTTTCCCGATGTCGTCGGAGGCTTCCATCATGTGGTCAGCCACAAAGCTTACACCTCCCTGCACAACGCAGGCTGCAACGGCTTCGTAGCGCACCCAGTCGACATTGATACCGTGGAGTCGCCCTTGCTTCACCGGCCTTTCCCTCCCTACTACTTGCTGGAGGTCACGGGCCGAGTGGACATCGACCGACAACTCTTCGATGAAGGCGAGGGCACCCTCTGCGAGGTCTGCCACAGTTGGAGCCCGAAGAAAGGCGGCAAGCACCGATACGGGGACAAGGTCAAGGTTCCGCTGCTCAATACCTGGGACGGCTCGGATCTGGTGAAGGTACGCAATATCGGGAGCGCCATTGGGTACTGCTCCCTGAAAGTTGTGAACCTGGCCATCCGTGATCAATGGACCGACTTCGGCATCCGAGCCTTCACGCCCCGCTTACCAAAGCCGGACCTCAGAAAACCCGACTGGCTGGACGACCTTGCCACGGCTATTGCGGCAAAGTTTCCAGACTTGTAAGGCTAGCATTACTATATTCCAAACTCCATCTGGCGTATGTCTCTCGCCGAATGCAGCACCCCGCAGCAGTTCAATACCGGTGTCCTTCGGGCGATAGTAGAAGCAGTACTTTCCAAACGGATAGCTGCGACAATCCTTTGTCAGTTCAGGGCGAGGGCGGCCTAGCGTATTCCATTCAGCCAGATACTCGATCTTCTGCCTGAAACGATCAATGAGCCTGTCCGCCTGCAACGGACTTTCTTCAGCAACATAATCCCATATGTCGCGCAGATCATTAAGGGAATCAGGCGAGAAAGTGACCTCGGCCATGACGGATCAAAGCGGCTTGCGTGTGGCGTGCGCGCGATGGCGTTCGGCAAGAAAAGCATCCCAATCGAGATTGGCCACGCCTTCGCCACGATCCAGTTGGTCGGCGGCATGCTGCACATCCCTGCGCAGGTCGGCCAGCTTGCTTTGTTCGGCCTCTGCCAGCGGGGCTTCGATGAGTTCCTTGAAATTCGACAGCACGCTGACGAAGAATTCATCCGCATCGTGATAGGCACCGGAATTGACCGACCGGCGCACGAACTGATCGAGCTCATCAGGCAGTTGGATGGCGACTTCGGTCATGATGGCTTAGATTACTCAAGGGATGTGATTTGTCGAGTGAGCGATTGGGACCGACAACTTCTCCGCCGGCAACATCTCCCAAGATCAAAGAACAGTCTTGTGCATTCCCCCGGCTTTCTCATAAGTTGGAGCCTTACCTCCCTTCTGGGAGATCACTCCCAATCACTGCTTTCTTCTTATGAGTCATGGACGCACCCCGTTGTTTCGATCATTGATGCGTCATCTGCACACCGCCCGGGCGGCTGATCCGGGCTGGTCACGACGGGAATTTATGGGCACGGCGGCCATGGCGGCGGCGGGGGTGCTTTCGGGCTGTGCAGGTCTGCCGGGCACGGGTCATCGCAAGCTGAACGGACCGGTCATCATTGTGGGCGGCGGCATCGCGGGGCTCACGGCGGCGTACACGCTGATGAAGGCCGGAGTGGAGTGCGAGATTTTTGAAGGCAGTCAAAGGTTAGGCGGTCGCATGTTCACCAAGCGCGGCTTCAATGCGGAGGGCATGTTCTGCGAGCTGGGCGGCGAATTGGTGGATACCAATCACCGGCAGCTCATCGGGCTGTGCCGTGAGGTGGGTGTGGACATCCAGCCGCTGAAGAAGACCGAGAAGGGCGTGGATTTCTACCATTTCGGGGGGCGCATCTATACCGATGCGGATGTGATCCCCGCCTTTGAATCCCTGGCGCGCCGCATCGCCGCTGATGCCGAGGGATTGACAGATGCGAAGGGCGAGTACACGGCCAAGGCGAAGGCGCTGGATGCGGTGAATTTGAAGAGCTATCTAGCGGGCTCGGCCAGCACTACGCCAGCTTGGTTGCTGGCCATGCTGGACATCGCCTACACCTGCGAGCTCGGCCTTGAGAGTCGCCAGCAGAGCGCGCTGAATCTGGTGAACTTCATTGCGCCCGACGCCGCGCATGGCTTTGAGATGTTCGGCTCCAGCGATGAAGCCTGGCGCGTGCGCGGCGGCAATGACACGCTGCCCACCACGGTGGCGCAACGAATTGCGGGCAAGGTAAAGGTGCATCAAGGCCACGAGCTGAAAGCGATCGCATCACGTGGCGACACCATCGCACTGACTTTCCGGCATGGCGGCGAGACAGTAAAACGCGAGGCCGCACAGGTGATATGTGCCATTCCCTTCACCGTCCTGCGCGGCATTGAGGGCCTGTCCGCGCTGCGGCTGAGTGCGCCCAAGAAACGCA
>JAQGPI010000461.1 GCA_028293175.1 Verrucomicrobiaceae bacterium
CCGAGATCTCCAAAAAGAACGTGGATATGTTCTGGTTCTACATGACCCGGTACCTGGGCTACTTAGCCCTCGCGGTGTTTGTCGATGTCAACTACCGCTGGGCGGAGCAGAGCCTGGGACTGCTGTGGCGAGAATGGCTGGCTCAGCACCTGATCAAACGCTACTTCAACAACCGTGCGTATTACCGTCTGCGCGGCTCCGAGAACATCGACAACCCGGATCAGCGCATCAGTGAAGACGTGCGCAATTTCGCCAGCGACTCCCTCTCCTATGCGCTGATTGTCTTGAATTCTGTCCTCACAGCTGGGGCCTTTCTCGGAGTGCTCTGGAAGATTTCTGGCAACCTGCTGACGGTGGCGGTGATCTACGCGGTCATTGGCACCTTCATGTGCGTGAGGATTGGCCGCCGTCTCGTACGCATGCATTATGATCGCTACCAGAAAGAGGCCGACTTCCGCTACGGTCTGGTGCGTGTGCGCGACAACGCGGAGTCCATCGCCTTCTACCGCGGCGAAAAGCGCGAGCACCTGGATCTGATCAAGCGTCTGGCCTTGGTGGTCAGCAACATGAAGTACATCATCTCCTGGAACCGCCGCCTCGGTTACTTTCGCAACGGCTACAACAATCTCGCACTGCTGCTGCCCATCGTCATCGTCGCGCCCTTGTACATGGAGGGCAAGATTGAAATTGGCAAGGTCACTCAGTCGATGGATGCCTTTGCCCAGGTGCTAGGCGCGCTCACGCTGATCACCAGCAATTTCGAGGGCCTTAGCTCTTACCTCGCTGGTGTGCAGCGCCTCGGCAGCCTGTGGGATGACCTGGATGATTTCGATGCCGAAGAACAGCGCATCGCCCTCGAAGGGCAGCAGCATATCGACGAGGCCGGACAGGTAGTGAATCTCAACAAGCTCAGCGTGCGCACACCGGATGCATCCAAGACTCTGGTCAAGGAACTGAGCTTTGAGCTGGCCGCCCGGCAAAGCCTGATCATCATGGGTGCCAGCGGCACCGGCAAAAGCTCCGTACTGCGCACCATCGCCGGGCTTTGGTCCAACGGCACTGGGTCCTTGCAACGCCCTGCATTGTCAGAGCTGATGTTCCTGCCTCAGCGGCCCTACATGGTGCCGGGCAGCTTGCGCGACCAGTTGCTCTACCCCTATCCTGACCGTGGACTCGATGATGAAAAGATCCGCAACATCGTGGAAAAGGTGAACCTCGCAGACGTTCTTTCCCGAGTGGACGGAGATCTAGACCGAGTGATTGACTGGACCAATGTGCTGTCACTAGGCGAGCAACAGCGCATTGCCTTTGCCCGGCTGCTGGTGCGCAGCCCCAAGTACGCCTTCCTGGACGAAGCCACGAGTGCGTTGGACGAGGAGAATCAGACGCTTCTCTATGGCTTGGTGCGTGAGAGCGGCATCGGCTTTATCAGCGTGGGCCACCGTACTACCCTTGTGCCCTTTCATGATCGTACACTCATGCTGAACCGTTCCGGTGAATGGGTGATCACATCGGCGCTAACAACGCCACCATTGTCGTAAGGCGTTTACAACTGCTGTATCACGGTGTGGCACGAGGGAGTACTGACAGGGAAGGATGAAAGACCTGCCCGCAAGGGCCGTAGGTTAGCCTCTGTGAAGCCCTTACTTCCAGGCTACGCCACGCGGCGCGACATTCTCCAGGCAGGAGCCTTGGGGATGCTGGGACTGACGGCGGGGCCTTTCGGCTTGATCAATGCCCTGGGCGCACCTTCTCCTCGGACAGGTGCGGGCCCCGGCAAGGCGAAGTCGGTGATCATGATCTTCAATGGCGGGGCACCCAGCCATATCGATCTTTGGGATCCCAAGCCGGATGCACCGCCTGAGGTGCGCGGCCTGTTCTCCCCCATCAAAACCAATGTCCCCGGCATCCACATTTCGGAGCTGCTTCCACGCATGGCGAAGCGTATGGACAAGCTGGCGCTGATCCGTTCCGTGTATCATGGGCACAGCAGCCACAATGGCGGCATGTACTGGTCCACAGCCGGGCGCCCGTACAAGGTGGACAGCACGCTCATTCATCCTAGCAGCACCGATCTTCCCGGCATTGGTACCTTGGTTGGCTGGCTGGCCCAGCGCGACGGCTTCAGCAAAGGCGTGCCGCCCTATGTCATCACGCCCTTCCCCACCTGCGACAGCAAGGTTTATCTCACTCCGGGCCAGACCGGCGGCTGCCTGGGATCGCGCTACGATCCATATGTGCTGGACGCCGATCCCAACGCCCCAAACTTCAAAGTGGCTGGCATGTCACTTGAAGCGGACATGCCCGCTCCACGCTTCCGCGAACGGCTGGGCCTTTTGAAGAACCTTTCAGCCACCTCGCCCGTCATCCTTTCGCCGCAGACCGGTGACATCGATATCTTCAATCAACAGGCCGCCACCCTTCTCGAGTCCGGCAAAGCGGCGGCAGCCTTTGACCTTTCCAAGGAACCCGATTCTGTGCGCGAACGATACGGCCGTCATAGCTGGGGCCAGTCGCACCTGCTGGCCCGCAGGCTGGTGGAATCCGGCACGCGTTTCGTCACCACCGTCAATGGTCCTAGCATCACCTGGGACACGCACAAGGACAACTTCAACAAGCTCAAGAACACGCTCGTGCCGCCCATGGAACAGGCTTACGCAGCACTGCTCGATGACCTGGAAGAACGCGGCCTGCTCGATACCACGCTAGTGCTATGGATGGGCGAATTCGGACGTTCGCCCAAAATCAACGCCGACACGGGCCGCGACCACTGGCCCGGTTGCTACAGTGTCCTTATGGCAGGTGGTGGGATTCGCGGTGGTCAAGTCATCGGCGCTTCTGACAACATCGGTGCCTATCCCAAAGAACGCCCGACCACGCCCGCCGACATCCATGCGACCGTTTACGCGGCGCTTGGCTACGACGTGAAGAGCATCTCGTACCAAAGCTCCGACGGCCGCCCCATGGCGCTGACGGAAGGCACGCCAATGAACGAGCTGTTTTGAAGTTGTCCGGTCACTTTCGTGACCGGACTACATTCAGTTCAACTACGCCTCCAGCTTCCAAGGCCCGCGATACTCGCGGCTTAGAAGCTTGCTGGCGGCTTCGTTGTCATTGATGACTTCCTTCTCAGGATCCCATTTGACTGTGCTATTCGTCATCAATGAGATCAGCGCGAGATGGCCCGGCACAGCGCTGTGGTGGGCGGTGGTCACCGGCGTGATTGTCGGTTTGCCGCTCTTCACACAGTCCAGGAAATTGCGCTGATGACCGGGAGAGTTGTAGAGCTTCGTCTTGATCACGTCATCGCCCAGCACCTTGGCCTTGGCGGATTGCACCACCTTGCCGGTTTTCTCGTCACGCTTGTTCAGCGTCTCCTTGAGCTCGGCATTGGAGGAATCAAAGCCGCCGCGGTCCACCCACACCCAGCCATCGGAGCCTACCCACTTGGTGCCCATCTTGACATCATCATGGTCGTTTGAGAGCAGCATCTTCACACCATTCGCATAAGTGGATTCAGCCTGGTATTCCGTGGCGGTGTTCCATGCATCACTACGCGGCGGGAATTTCACGCTCAGCGGTTTCATTTCCACCGGACCGCTGTTGTCCATGTCCATGCCCCAGTGGGCGATGTCACAATGATGGCCGATCCAGTCGAGCAGCTGGCCGCCGCCAATGTTGTAGTTCCAGCGCCAATTCTTGTGCACCCGACCCTCGATATAGTCTTCCATCGTTGCCGGTCCGATCCACATCTCGTAATCAAGTTCAGGCGGCGGAGTTGTCACCTGCATCTTGTTACCGGTGCCAGCGAAATCCTTGTGACCGCTAGGCAGGCCTACCACCACGTGGTCGAGCTTGCCAATAAGCCCGTTGCGCACGAACTCAGCCGCCATGCGGAACTGCGGCAGGCTGCGCTGCCAGCTTCCCGTCTGCCATATCACATTGTATTTCTTCACGGCGTTCACGATCGCCTGCTGCTCGGCAATCGTGCGGGCTAGCGGCTTCTCGCCGTAGATGTGCTTGCCATTGCGCGCGGCTTCGGTCGCAACCAGTGCATGCCAGTTGTCCGGGATGGCAATCATCACCGCATCGATGTCCTTGCGTGCCATTACTTCGCGGTAGTCATGGTAGGGCTTGCAGTCGGTGTTGCCGTAACTCTTGTTAACCGTATCGACGGCGGACTGGAGATGGTTCTTGTCCAGATCACAGGCTGCCACCACGCGGCAATCCTGTTCCTTGAGAAAGGCATTCGTGTTAGCCGGCCCCTGCATGCCCCAGCCAAAAACAGCCATGGTGATCTTGCTGGAAGGCGCGTTCTGACCGCGCACGGAGGCGGGAATGATGGATGGAAAACCGAAGGCGACGGCGGCTCCGGTGGTCTTCTTCAAAAACTGGCGGCGTGAGGATGTGGCCATGATTGTTGGATGATGAATTGCAGACGAGAAACGGTTAATAACCAACGTGCGGCTCGGCGTCGAGCTTTCCTTTCCGCCGCTAGTTGATCGCAATACTCAACACCACCGAAAGTCCCGGCCTGATTTGCTGCTCCACATCGGCGATAGAAGCGGGATCAAACAGGATCTTCACCGGCACGCGCTGCACCACCTTGGTGAAGTTTCCCGTCGCATTGTCCGGCGGCAGCAGGGCAAACTGCGCGCCGCTGGCGGCGGAGAAGCTGTCGATGTGGCCTTTGAAGTGAGGGCTCGGAACGGGTGACCTCGGGCTTGGGTTTCCCCAGATAAGGCTTCAGGGCCTTCCAATGGCGTCAGCCAGCAGTCGTTCCTTGTTTCTCAAACAACCGGAATAGCGTCACTTCGCTGACGCCCGCTTCACGTGCAATCACCCGCGTGGTAGCCCTGAAGCCCCTCACGCGAGAAGACTTCAGCAGCGGCGGCATTGAGCCGTTCTTTGGCAGGCGACTCTTTTATAAACCGCCTACCTCTTCGGCTGCTCCTTCAAGGTCAGAATGAATGCCTTTACATCCGCTAGCTCCTGGGGCTTCAGAATCAAGCCCATGGGAGGCATTGGACTAATTTTCAAGATCTCAAAGCCCTGGGCCAGGCGGGCGTTTGGCTCCATCATGCTTTCAGTGATGTAGGCTTCGTCTTTACGGCCAGCAATGCCATCCAGAGGCGGCCCCACAGCGCTCCCCTGCCCGCCCAGCATGTGGCAGTTTTTGCAGGCGGCAATGGGATGCGTCCAAAAGATGTCCCGGCCTTTCTTGGCATCACCAGCCACCACCTTGTCGGCAGTGTCTGCCTCAGGCAGCAACTCCACCAATTTCACGTCATCAAAATAGCCATCGCCGATACCGACGAACAGGGCATTGATGCTGCCATTGACCTTGTCCTTGTTCGCCCAGGTGACCTCCACCCCGGCCCAGTCGCCATCGCGACTGACTTTATCGGTCTCGTAGCGATTGAGATGATCATTGAAGGCCAGCTTGCCTTTGAAAGCGTGGCCCTTCACCCAGCCGCTCAACTTGTACTCGGTATTTGGCTTGAGGGTCACGTCCTGGAAGAAGCTGGTATCCGCCACGGCGTTGCCGGTGGCAGGCTTGTAAGCGATGCAGCGTAAGGCCTGGCTGCCACTGTGGATCATCTTCTTGTCCTTTACCACATCCCACTTCGCACCTGCCGTGACCTCATTCTTATTGTAGTCGCGCCGTTTCCAGCCTTCGGGAAAACCATCGGCACCAAGCTTCTCCAGGCCTCCATTGGCGATAAGATTCGCTCCTTCCTTGTAACTGGTTGCGCCATGCTTCTTGCCAAGCAATTTCGCCGCGTCACGCAACCATTCGTCGCTCTTCGTCTTAGGATCGGCAGAGATGCGGCTTACCAGCGTTTTGATCTGGTCCGTGGTATCAAAAGTCGCCAGCTTCACATAGGCTGCCAGACGTGTATTAAGATCCGCATCGCTGATCACGCCGGAGCCAAAGAACAAGCCTACGCTTTTCGCGTCCGCACCCAGGGCACGAACCGCATTGCGGCGGAGACGGGCATCTTTGGCAAGCAACGCAGCTTTGTGCGTTCCTTCATCCAGGGCACCCATGCCTTGCAATGCCCATAGCGCATGAATGGCCGCGATGTCGCCGTTGTTGGCTGCCACCAGTTTTTTGAGCGAATCGGCGGCATCAACCTTCTTGCCTTCCACCAACAAACGCTGCGCGGTGAGCCGCCAGTATTGTGTATCATCACCTAATGCAGCGACAAGGTTTGGAGATAAAGCACCAATGAGGCTTTTCTTCACCGGCTTAGCCTGATCCCATACCACGCGATAAATGCGACCGCGGGAGTGATCGCGCAGCGGGTTCTCATGCGCGCCGCCTTCGCCCGTCTTCGCAATGTAGCCACCGCGTTCAATGCTCGGCGTTGGGTTGTGTTGAATAATAAAGTTCTGCCAGTCAGCAATCCACACGGCACCATCAGGGCCCACTTCGGCATAGACGGGCGAGCACCATTCGTCTGAACTTGCAAAAATATTCATGCCGTCCAGCGCCTTATAGCCAGCGCCATCCGGCCGCACATCCATCAGCGAGACAATCTTCATGGTTGGCTCGCACACCATTGCCATGCCTTGCAAGCGCGGCGGCAGATTCTTCGAATAGATGAAGTTCGATCCCGCCGCCGCAGTGTAGCCGCCCATTACATCCACCTGACGGAAATTGGGCGTGATGGGGTGAGCAAGCTCCACCGTATTGATCTTCTTAGCGGTCATCACACGCACATCCTTCGGCACCACTGTCGCAGGAATTCCGCCAAAGAAAATCGGAGCACCATTGGCAGTGCCGCCAAACTGGTCGCCCGCCTCGTTTGCGCTTTGCGCCCAGGTGTTGTTGGTGAATTGATGCAGAAACTCAAGGCCGGAGCCATCGGCCTTAAAGCGATAGCTGCCCATAGTGAACTTCTTCTCGTTGCCGCCCACGGTCCCCTCAAAACCATCGTATCCCACCGAGCCATAGAGCCAGTTGTCATACCCCGGGTGCAGGTTCGCCGCCTGTCCATGCGTGTCGCGAATGCCCCAGCCGGTCATGATCACCTGGTTCACATCCGCCTTATCGTCACCATTGGTGTCCTTGAGGAAAATAAACTTCGGCGGCTGGGATACAATCACACCGCCGTTGGTGAAGACGATGCCAGTAGGAATGTTCAGCCCTTCGGCAAACACTGTAAATTTATCGGCCTTGCCGTCACCATCGGTGTCTTCGCAGATCTTGATGCTGTCAGACCCTACGCCTTCCGGTTTCACGCCGTGAGGGTAATCACTTGTCTCACACACCCACAAGCGGCCCCGCTCATCCCAGGCAAAGGCGATGGGCTTGCCTATGTCTGGCTCGCTGGCGAAGAGTTCCAGCCGACAATCCGCCGGTACCTGGGTGTGCTCCATGCTGCCTTTGACCGACATCGGACGCTGGAAGGTGATAGGCTCCGGGCGCTTTTCATAGTTGGCCACCGTCGCGCTCTTCTCGCGCACCTCCGGCTCCCGCTGGGCAATGAAGGCGTCGTATTCAGCCTTCACCTTGTCGCCCACACTCCAAAGGATCGCGTTGTGCAGCAAGCTGATGAAGTTGGGATCGCTCCACGTGCGCTCATCATGACCACTGGCAGTATAGAACACGCGACCCTTTCCCTCATCGCGGACCCAAGTCCACGGCTCGTGGTGATCGCCCTCAACCCGTTCCATTAGCAGTGTGCGGCCCTCCTCATTCAGACCACTGTGAACATAAGTTTCATCCCACGTCTCCCATTCCTTCACCCCCTGCATCACCGGGTGGGTTTGATTGAGAATCGTAGCCTTGAAGATGCCAGTGCTGTGTGACTTGAACCGGCCCCCCACCATGGCGATGAACTTCGGCTCATTCACAAAACAAGCCGAGGCACAATGGATCGGCAGGAAGCCGTGACCGCCCTCAACGAAATCATTCAACGCCTTGAACTCCTCCGGCTCGATCTTGTCGTGATTTGCATAAAGCATCACCGCATCGTAATGGGCCAGAGTCTCCGCATTCAGCGCGGCGGCGGGGTTCGTCAGGTAATCAAAGTAAATCGCATCCCGGCCCATTGCGTTGGTAAGGATCGGCAAATAGGCCGTGCTGTTGTGATGCTCGCTCTCGTGACCGAGAAAGAGCACCCGGATTGGACGGGGGGCCGCAGCGAGACTGGCGGAAACCACCAGGGCGAAGGCAAGAGCGAGGAGATGTTTCATGTGATAAGCTGAATGGGACGCTGAATACTAACGACTGATCATGCAAAATACCTCGGACAACTTTTGTATGATGTCGGACACACACTTTTCAAGGCAGCCGGATAACTCCCATGCTCAGAAGAAACGCCGTCCCTACTTCGTACACGTCGCATGAAACCATTGCTCTCCCTCCTGTGCATTGCCTTGCAACTCCCTGCGGCCGAACGTCTGCCGCGCGATGAACTCCTGATCTACCACAGAGCAGACGGCACGACCGCCACAGCAACGGCACCTGCCGAATGGGAACTGCGCAGGGCCGAGGTCATCAACGGCATGGAAGCCGTAATGGGCCCTTTGCCAGGCAAGGACAAACGCTGTGCTTTGGAAGTGCAGGTGAAGGAGGAAACGGACTGCGGCACTTACACACGCAAGCTGATCAGTTATGTGCCGGAAGTTGGAGGCCGTGTGCCGGCCTATCTTTGCGTCCCAAAATCAGCCACAGCCGAACATCCCGCGCCTGCTGTTCTCTGCCTGCATCCCACAGACAACGTCAACGGCCACAAGGTCGTCGTCGGTCTCGGGGGCAAGCAAAACCGCCAGTACGCATCGGAGCTCGCGGAACGCGGGTATATCACACTATCCCCGGCATACGTGCAACTGGCGGACTACAACCCGGACTGGAAGTCATTGGGCTATCAGAGCGGCACCATGAAGGCGATTTGGGACAA
>JAQGPI010000054.1 GCA_028293175.1 Verrucomicrobiaceae bacterium
GCAGCAGGGCGACAACTAGGGGTGGCCATAGTTCCATAAACTGCGTGGCTTGGTTGGCTTTCAAATCAGGCACTTGTCCCGCTGCCAGCATTTGGCCGCCGGTGATCTCGGTGGCTTCCTTGAGCAAGGTCTCGTTCACTGTGCCGAGGCTGGCTTCCGTGTTAGGATTGTGGACCAGCCCCGCGCTGACAGTATTGGCTCCGGACTGGGCGCGTACCATGTAAACGCCCGACTGCTCTGGGCGAAAGCGGCCCTCATACAAGCCTGGACCAGACTGATGCAACGGCAGTTGTGCCGTAGGCTTGAGCGGAGCGCCGAGTGTATCAGCAGCGACATAGAAAATCTCGGTATTCACCGAGGCGGCATTCACCCGCGCACCCGCATCCTCTAAAAGGTCCACGGTAAGCAGGGCTTCATCCCCTTGCATAGCGATGCGCAAATCCATGCGCTGGCCTTGTGGTGGACGGGCCGTTTCGCGCAACACTTGGCTCCAGAAACGTCCATAGCCGGGCCAGCGGCTGAGCCAAAGGCCGGCCCAGCGGCTTTTGGCATCGCTGGTGAAGGCCGTCACCTTGCCCAGTCCGAAGCGCCAGTGAGCGAGCAGGGGATCGCCGCTGTCGGTCACCAGAGGAACCTGTGCAGTGGTTTTGCGCAGGGTCTTCACGTAACCAAGCAGGGCAGGAGCCTTGAAGGGCGTGAGACCTGCGAGCATGACATGGTTCTCCACATCTTTTGCTTCAAAGGGCTCCTCGCGGATCATCCGGCCTGTGTGTAATAGAGTGTCCTGGGTGAAGATGCGAGTGATGCTCTGGGCATCGGTGGTGGTGTAAGCCTGTCCGCCCCCCGCTGAGGCCATGGCTTGCAGCAGGCCGATGAAGGAACCCTCGCCAACCGCCACAGTGGAGATGGTGATGCCCTCGGCGCGGCATTGCGCGGCCGTGGTTTCATAACCGGTGCCGGAGGTCTGGCCATCGGTGAGGATGATCATGTGCTTGATCTTCGCCTTCACCCTTTGCAGCGATTCACGGGCGATTTTGATGGCCGGCTCCATGTTCGTACCCCCACCCGAAGCCAGCGAGGCGATCTGACCAGCGATGGCGGAGAGGGAGGTGACCCGCGTCATAGGGGAAACTACATGGGCTTCGCTGTCGAAGGCCGTTACACCGATACTGTCATTGCGGCCTAACACCTCTGCGGCGGCAACGGCCGCGCTCTTCGCTGTCTCCAGCTTCTCTCCAGCCATGGACCCTGAGCGGTCAAGGACGAGTGCCAGCGCGGCGGACTGCTTTTCCTCATCGTCAGGACTCTTCAGCCGCACGGGCAAAATCTCCTCGATGGGGGTGCGATAGTATCCGCCCACGCCGAAGGAGTTGGGCCCGCCGATCATCACGAGGCCACCGCCCAGCTTGTCAACATAGTCATGCATCGCGCTCATCGCGTTCTCGCCTACCTCGCGCGCGGCGATGTCGCTCAAGATAATGCCATCGTATCCCGCTAGCTCTTCGAGGGTTTGCGGAATGCTGCCTGGTTGGCGGAGTTCAAGTTGTATGCCCTCTTTCTCCATGGACTGCACAAGGTACTGTGCCTCGGCGGGTTCGCCCTCCGCATACAACAGCCGCAACCTTCCGCGCACATCAACGATGGTGAGCGCATCATTGTTGCCGGGCAAGGCGTCTCCAGCGAAGCCCTCCAGCACCGCTCGGTACTTGTAGATGTTCCGCACGGACGGTGTGCGAGTAAAAGCTTCATCCCTGCTCTCACCTTCCTTCAGCGTCATTTCCCGGCTCTCCACTTCGATGCCGTTTTCGTACAGTTTCAAGCGGCCCTTGCCGCTCATGGTGCTCTCGATGCTTGCGGTAAGCCGCAAAGTCGCACCCTCGTGCAAACGAGAGCGGCTGGGGATGAGCTCGCTAACACGTACGTCGGGTTTGCGAGGCCCGGCTACCGATACGGCGTGGACTTGAATGCCTGCCACCGAAGCATCGCGCGCTGCTTCCATAAGGCTCCCTCGAGTCTCGTGACCATCACTGATGAGTATTATGTGTCGGCTGGTGCCCGCGGGAAACAGCGCCTGCGCGTATTCGACGCCGCGCTGAAGATGCGTTTGCCCGCCATGCACGCGCTGCCATTCCTTGCTTTGAGTTCCAACCTCAAGGCTGGTAGCAGGAAGCAACCGAGCTTCATCGCCTAAGGCCACAAAAAAACACTCTGCATCAGGAGGCAGTTGGGCCTTCAGTTCTCTGGCGCGTGCAAACACTTTCGCCAGCCCTTCGTCGCCAAGGCTTTGCGAATGATCGAGCACCATCACCACAGCCTTACGACCGCTCTGCACTACCCGCGCCGGGCCTGCAAGAGCCAGGAGAGCGAGCAGTACCCCCAGGCCGCGTAGTGCGAGCAGCACCCGCTTGCGCAAGCCTTCCATGGAATGCGCGGACTGGTTCTCAATCCACAGCAGCAGAGCCAGCAGTGGAATCGCGAACAGCAGCAGTTTGGGTGATTCCCAGTCCATCAATAGATCAATAAACGGCTTTACGGTGAAACAGGAAGCTTTCGAATAACAGCAGGCCGAGCACGCTCCACAACAGCACCTTGGGCCAGCTCATGGTAGTGGCAAGGAGCGATGGAGACTTAGCCTCCAGCCCGGCTGCAGAGCCTTTGGGCGTATGCTGGCGGACATTTGTTTCTTTGGCTGATGCCAGCACACATGAGCCCATTCTTCCCGTGGATGTCGCCCACGCTCCCACACGCTTCAGTTCAAGAAGAAAGCCCGCGGAAGTATCCGCCGCGGGAATAAAACGAGAGCCGTCCCAGGCCCGCCAGCGCGTGAGGCCGGGAGCACTTATGAGCTGGCCAGTGCGCTGCGCTTTCAGGTCCACCAATGCCTCGCTGTTCTCCGCACACCAGTACAAGGCATTACCGAGCAGAAGGGGATAGGCGGGCAGCATCGCGAGCTGCTCGGACTTGCTGGGCGAGAAGCCGGTGACAACGAGCCGTTGGCCATTTACCTCGCCTGCGGAGAGGACGGGTTCGCTGCCTGCCATCCACAATGTTTCAAGCACCTGCGCCGCATCAATGGCGGAGGTTTGGGTCAACGAAAGGCGCGATGTATTAACCCGGTACAACACGGGATGCTCAGCGGCCAGAGAGCGGATGCTGTCGTAGGGCAGGCCGTTTCCAGACAATGTTTGTGCCTGCAAAGGACCGCTGCTTTTGTTTGGCGAAAGAGCCACTACGGGAGCATCGGTGGGCCATGCCTCGGGCAGCCAGTTTTCAAACACATACACGTCTGGCTTGATCTTAAGGGGCCAGGTTTTAGGATCGCCACGCATTACATCCAGCCTGCCTGCTTCAACCAACGCACCGAGCGCTAGCTCGGTAAATGGATCGGGCTTGTCAGTAACCCAGGCCACAAGTAACGGCTTCAATACCGGCAGCGGCGCGGCCACCGCATTGTCCCAGCCCAGACAGTCTCCGTTGCCCCTTAGTTCAAGCTCCAGCAGCTCGCCATGCGTGCCTTCCATCGGCAGGATCAGCGGTACGGACTCCCCGGGTTTTAGCTCTAGCTCGCGAAGCTGCGCAATCCTTCCGCCAATGCGGGCCTCCAGCGTTGCCGACATCGGTTCCGCATTGGCCGCGGCGGCTGCAACTTCCACGAAGGCTTCGTACTTGTCCCTCGTCAGCGGGGCCTTGCGCAACTGGAAGCCGGTGATGCCGACATTGGCGACCTTGCTCAAGCCTACATCCACAAAGCGATAGGCTGTGGCGGTAGACACATCAGGCGTCGCCTCATCTCCCGCATGCCAAATTTGGGAGGAATTCTCCAGGCTAGCCAGATGCCTTGCCACGACGAAAGCAGCCTGGGTATCTCCTTCGGCAGGGGACACCGTCATCGTATCCAGCAATCGCACAAATTCCCGCCGATTGCGACTGCGGGACAGCAGCACGGCGGGTTTGGTATCAAACGCAATCAGCGAAACGACCGCGCTGTCTGGCAATGACACTACATGCGCCCGAGCCTCCCTTTTGGCTTCATCCAACCGCGAAACCTTGCCATCGGTGGCCGCCATCGAGGCGGAGCAATCGATCATGAATACGACGGCTCCCAAAGTGTCTCCCGCTGTATCACGGGCAGGCCTGGCCAGGGCCAGGATGCCGAACAAAAACACCAGCAACGTCAGCGCCAGTGAAAGCCATTTCTTTAGCCGCCGCAGCCACGCAGACTCCTGATGCTCACGCGCCAGCGTGCGGAAGAATAAAAGCGTCGAAACCTGCACTCGTCTGGCCCGCCGCCGAAACAGATACAAGGCCAGCGGTACGAGCGCGAGCCATAGCAAGTTTAGGTAAGCGGGAGCGAGAAAGCGCATGCCAAGGAAATGACGTCACACGATCATTCCTTAGCCGTGGGCGACTTCACGCGCTTGAGCACCTGCCAGTGCTCGTCGAAGAAATCAGCGGCCACCACTTTGCCTGCTGCCTCACTGTTAGGCGGCTCCGTGATGTCCAGAATCGCCCAGTCAGGCAGCTTCGGATTTTGAATGGAGTTAGTCCGGTCATGCGCCTCGCGGAAGGTGAGGCCGGAATTGAGAATCACGTACTTCTCCGGGCTCAGCGGATTGGGATAGCAGAGCACCGGCACATGATTGAGCGCAGGGAAGGATTGCGTACCGACGGCGACCGTCTTGGCCGACCAGGCCAGCGGCATCTTGTCCGGCAGGATCTTCGCGATCAACGAATTCGTCGCGGGCGTGCCCCAGAGCACCAAGTGATGGGAGGCCATGTCGGCGGCGGTCACATCGCCTGCGGCTTTTACGAGTGCATCTCCACGCATCAGGCTTTTCCAGCGTTTCAGAAAGTGATTGGACTCAACTTCCACCCAAGCATCCACCGTACCGGAACCGCCCTTGCTGTCGGGAAGTACTACCAGAAAGGCACTCTTCAAACCGTCTTCGATAGGGCCTTGCAAGCCCGGCTTTTTAACGTGCGTTGTGGGTGCCGCAGTATTCACCCAGCTCTTGCCTGCTCGTGAAAACTTCCATACACCAGCCTCAGCCTTCGGTTGGATCTCCTTGCCATCCACCGAGACTGTCATAGCGCCCGGTGGCGGGGTGATTTCGAAACCCGTGACACCCTTGGTGGAGATGTTGATGATATTAGTGTTCGCATCGAGCGAGGCATTCAGGCGTGACTCCTTCCAGTGCTGTTCCAGAGCGGTCAGCTTCACCCATTTTATCTGGTTGTAGGCGAGTGTGCGCGTTTGGATGTGGATTTCGGAAGGCCATTCCTCGCGGCCCTTTGCCACGGCTTCTTCGACAAGCTTCTGCACTTCTTTGATCACTTCGGGATGATACTTATGCGGCATCCCGGGCCCAATCAGATGCGGGCGGATAATGCCTTCCGCTTTCAGTATCTGGGTCATGTACTCGGCGGAATCACGCTGGGTATCGACCTCGCCGCTATAGCTGATGAGTGGCACGTTGTGGAAGTTGGCCACGTAGTCCGGCACGTCATACACGCCCCACAGCTTCTGCTCGTACCAGCTGGGGAAGGTCTCTGGCGTGAGCTTCGTATAGCGCTTCACATCCACAAAACCTGCGCCGGTGTGAACGCAGGCCCAGTCGCCCGTGAAGTGCGCACCCAGGCTCCAAGCGCCCGCGCCGCCCATGCTGAAACCGGCGAGCGCAATGCGGTTGTGATCAACGTTGAAACGAGCCTTCGCATCGTCGCGGGCTTCCAGCGCATCGGTTTCACCGGCGCTCTTCCAGCCATTACAGTAGCGGCCAAAGGGATGAATCACAATAGTACCCGCAGGCGTGAACTGGCCACGCTTCTTGGCCATCAGGCGGCCATAGACAAATGAAAGGTCTGTTGCGGTATCGCCGCGCCCGTGCAGCCATACCCACATCGGCACCGGCTTTTTCCCCGCACCAAAATCGAGGCCATCGGGTACCTCCACTCCATAGGGTTGAGGTGAGCCATCGATCTTCGAATAGAACCCCAGCACCTTCTCGCCGGTACCGCTCATCCACGGCGTCTCATTCTTCTTCAGCGACTCAATGCGCTTCTTGGCTTCATCCAGCAACGCCGTTGCTTTCTTGATGCCGTCCTCCGGCTTCTTGTCATACCACTCGTGGAACTCCAGCGCGTAGCGCACCGCCTTGATAAAGATATCCGCATCCGCCGCGTTCGGGTGTTTCTTCACCGACTGGAAAGCATCGGTCACGGCGCTGAGATCTTTTTGCAACGCCTGTGCCTGAGCCGTGCTCAAATCAGCCGTTGGTTTCGGCGGCAGGCTTCCCTTGAAGGAGGCTGTCGCACCATTGGGCCCGAGCTGGGCAAGCGCGGCAGAGGCAAAAAGACAAAGGAGAAGGGAAAGCTTCATGAGGAAAGAGTTCTGGGCGCAGAGCGGTCTCTGCATCCTTGTCTATCGTGTCCAGTCTGCCAGTCCTGTCAAAAGATGCTGCTAATGGCGATAAGCGAAGGCCTGCCGTTAGCTTGGTCCCGCCTTGCCAAAGCCCATCTCACTTGATCGGCACGCAAATCTCCAATTCCGATGTTTCAGAGTTCAGATCAAATTTTGGACCGTAAACCTCGATTTCGGGGCCATTGCGCCATTGGTGTCCAGAAGCAGCGAACCAGGTGCCATGGATGAAGCTCATGGTCTTGCCGAGCGTTTCAAGACTGCCTTTATGAATGAAGACCGCGTATTTTCCGGCAGAGATTTCGCGCACCTCCATGCCTGCGGGAACATTGGCAACAGAGGTGACCTCCGCGCCGGCGAGATAGTACAACTCATGCTCACCCTCCCGGCACCACACACAGCCCAGGGCCTCCTGGCCTTTGCGGTCCGCAATCTCGATTTGGCGTTGTCCGTAGTCATGCCAGAGCTTGGGAATAACTTCGAAGTTGTTGGCCTTGGGCGAAAGGATGGAGATGAACTTAGACCCGAAGCCAACAACGGTACGGGCAGGCATGGACTGGATGGTGGGTTCCATGGGCATGATGGTGGCATAAGGGCGGATTAAGAACAAGTAACTGAATCGGCTTCCTGAATCATTGGGGATTGTTGCGAATCGTTTCCCAATTAATAAATTCGGAAAGGCCATCAATGCCTGGGAAAAGCGATAGATGATTTACACCAAAGTCGCTGAGCTCAGCTTGGATCATGGACTTCAGCGCGGCTGGTATACGGATGCGAATAAGATTTTCGGACGTATCTGTAAATGATCGCATTTTTTTACGCAGTTTTTCGGGCTTAAGAGGAATGTAGGGTTTTGGGTGAATTGTGAAAAAACCACTCTGAGCTAAAATCCTTCGATGGACGGGTCGTGGCATGAAAACCACAACCTCATCAATTTCTGTTAATACACCGCGTTCCGTATCTAAGAAGAAGTGATTATTGCAATATGCATAGACACTCCCATCCGAATTTGGTGATTCGCGCACTGCAAAATATAATGCGACTAGCGGGTTGTGAGTCCAATCCAAGAGGCGGGTCGCTAACCCGTGATGCTGAGCATACGCCAGACATTCAAACTCGTTCTGAGGCAGATCAGGGCAAAATGCGATAGCTTTTTGTCGCCATGCATTGAACCTGCCTAGATCTTTTGGGAGCCGATAGCGGGATAATTGACCGCTTTTTGTATCCCATTCCGAGTCGTAAAATTCGGGGCGTCCGGCTTTTGGAAGTAACTGCCAGTTAGCATCTGCCTGTCCTCGAAAACCCCAGCCCATTCCTCCCAGGGGTGGAAACTCATTACAGAGTTTGGTCAAATCTGTTACCGATACTACGAGACGCTCTTCCATGGTACACTGTGGTAATTACATCAATCCAATTATTGGCCGGAGGATCTGTTATTATTTGCTAGATATTATTATTCATTCCCGCGCCTTCTCATGCGCCGCAATCAGCCGGATGAACTCTGGCAGATAAGTGGCCACCTTCACATCACCCAC
>JAQGPI010000076.1 GCA_028293175.1 Verrucomicrobiaceae bacterium
GCCGCCCATGAAGCCGTGACGTGAATCGCTCATCTCCGCAAACTTGCCGCTGACAACAAAGGGAAAACTCAGCGTGAGGGGATCGAAAAACGAAGTGAGCTGGTGTTCATCACCAAGCTGCATCACCACTGCCTTGGGGAACGCCCCCGTTGGCCCGAACAGCACCCCCGCCTGCACCGGACCACGCTCAGCATCGCGCCAGCGCCCGTCCTTCCAATCGCTGTCATCCGCGATGCCCCAATGCCCGAAGCGACCGCCCTCAAGGCCTGGATAGCCCTCCACCAGCGCAGGCTGCGGAGACTGTTTCATGAAATGCAGCGCCTCCTTCGCGTAGTAATCATAGAGCCGGAAGCGGTTCACCTTGTCTTCGCGCTGCGGCCACTGCGCGGGCTCCAGCGGATCGTAGTTGTAAAGGAAGGCCGAGGGCTTCGGCGCGGGCTTCTTTAACCGCACATCATCGAAGCTCCAGATGCTAAGCGTCTGCGCATCGGCCTTTGCGGCTTCTGCCGGCACCTTGGAAACCTCGCGTACACCTTTGGAGAGGCGCACATCATCCACCAGACCCGCGCAGCCGATGGTCCCTTCCACTAGACGCCCGAAGGCGAGGCCGCCGGGCACTGGCTTGTCATCATTGTACTGCCAGGGCGAATCCAGCACCTGCTCGCCATCGACAAACAAACGCAGCCGCGCTGTCTCGACAATGGCCGCGCAGTGATGCCATTTGCCGTCGCACACATCCTTGTCCGACGAGGCGCGCGCACCCTTGCCATGCTGATGCAGCGCCAGCTTGCCGGAACCCGCCTGCGTGTAGAGCTCCCAATGATCGCCCGAGGCTTTTACATCACTGGCCACCAGGATATTGAAAGTTGTCTTCGACTCCAGCTTTGCGCGGCATTCAATTGTAAAGGGTCGCGCTCGGTACTCCGCCTTGCCTTCCACCACCATGCCGCCGCGCGGGGCCTTGCCAAAGATCCCGGGCTCCAGGCTTGGCCCGCCTTTCTTGGCCGCTTCTTGCGGGCGCTTCCACGAGCGCGGCACCGGCTGTGAGCCAGGAGGCGAACCATCGAGCTGTTTCACCAGCCAGTTCAGCCCGTCCATGTTGTCTTGGAGGCGCTCCTCCGCATCCTCATCGGTGTGATTGAGTATCCCAATGGGTCCTACATAGCCGCTGTGCTTGATGATCCTCAGCAGTTCCAGGTCCCATTCACCCTGGCCGATGGGCATGATCAGCATGCCCTTCTTGTCGCCCTCCTCCGTCATGCCATTCAAGTTCAGGCACAGCAGGTGCGGCAGCATTTGATGGAGCAGGCGCTCAAAGCGGTGCAGGTGATCGTGGCCATGGTGGAGGTTGTACACCATGCCCACGTTCTTCATCTTGAGCTGCTCGATGATCTCGATCTGCGTTTCCGGCTCGCCATACCAGCCGCCGTGATTGTACAGGCCCACCGTAAGCCCTTGCGCCGCCGCCGCTTCCGCGATGGGGCGAATGCGATCCACCTCCGCCTTGATGCGCTTTTTGTGCTCCTCCGGTCCTTTGGGAAATTCGCCGCCGCCATTCACCCACAACTGCGGCTTCACGCCGTGGCGTTTGAACAACTCCAGCGTCATCTTCGCCTCATCATTCAGCTTGGTGGGAAACCACCAGCCGGTGAGCTCGATACCGTGCTTTTTCAAGGCATCCAGCTCGGCATCGAAGGTGGGAATGTGCTCCGCGCGATAGTCATAGACGAACTTCTTCAGGCCCAGCTTTTCCAGCATCGCCGCGCGCTCCTCCGGTCCGCGCTTGGCTTTGTCGAAGGGCACGAGGCACCACGCATTGAGGTTAGATTGATCAAAGAGATCCGCCGCCCCCGAGTGCAGGGTGAGCAAGGAAAGGAGGAGAAGGCAGAGCAGGTGTTTCATGGATAAGCCGCAGGCTAAATATAGACGGCGCTGGCGGTCATGTCTTGCCGTCCTCCGCGACTCCATTGGAGGCCCCGCTGCGATAGCCAAAGCAAATGGCGTCAGCGCCCGGATGAACTAGGTTCGCCACGAGCGCTGACGCGAGCACCTTTGCGAGAGGCGGCTTGCGGAGGGAGAACAGATTGGAACTCTCGTGAAGCACTTCCTCCCTCCACTAAGGAATACCCGATTCGGATGAGGTCATGTCACCCCAACACCGAAATTTATTACTTCTTTACCGAACCGGGCGGGTGGAGGAGGCTGTCGATGCGCTGTTTCCATGCCGCATCGAGCGTGGATTCGCCGCGTGTGGACTCCAACAGAGGGTGTGCGGCGGCGAGCTGACCCTGGGCGATGTAACGCTCGGCGAGCAGCCAGCGGAGCCTTGCATGGAGAGGCCCGCGGGTTGAAGGCTGAACATTGGCCAACATGGGGCCGCTTCGAGCAGGGCCGCCCCACGCACGCAGGAAGGCAACGCAGTCTGCGGCGTCGAATGTCCCTCCGGCGACCGCTGCGGTGAGGGCTTCCACAGTGGAGCGCACCCGTGCGGCAGCATCCGGCGGCATGGGAGCACTCAAAAAGTAGTGCTCTAGAATGAGCGGCACGGCGTGCGTAAGGCTAGCGCGTGCCGGTTCCTCCACCAGCACGTAGTCCCGCAGGAGTTTCCTGCCCCGCTCGTCCTTGGCAAAGGCAACCAGCGCGGCGGTGAAATCCGCATCCGCAAGCAAGGTGGTGGCAAGCCCCGCCTGGAACTCCGTGGAAGCGCTGCCGCAGCTCATATGGATGAGACTGGTAACCAGTTCCGTGCCGCTGGCCTGATTCGAGGCGCCGCTGAGCAGACGCAGGGCAAAGACGTCGCAAAGGTTCATGATTGAGGGCGGCTCATGGTCTCCAGCCACCGCTCCGATGCCTCTTTTCCAACTGATCAGCGCCGCGTCTTCACGCCCTTGCTCGCGCAAAAGCAAGCCTTCCAGCAACCGCGCCCGCGCCTGCCGCCACGGTGGGATGCCGCTTTGCAGCAGGGCCTGCACTTGCATCTGCGCCGGTGCATATCGTCCCGCCCGCGCCTTCGCCCGGGCTTCCTCCAGGCTCACAACGATGTCGGTTGAGGGGCTGCCAGCCTTGCGCCATTGAGCGATCCAGTCCCCCAGCCTTCGCTCGTTTTCTGAGGCATCCACGCGCGTCCATGCCTCCAGGCAATCAGCCGCAGCAGCGTCTTCCTGCTCCGTCATCACGTGTGAGGCCTGATGCTTGGCAGCTTCGTCTAGCCCGGTATTCCACAGTTCGCGCGCCGCTTCATCCAACCCGCTCAAATGCCGCGCCATTCCCAACTGACGGGCGCTCATCACTGCCGGCATCTCCAGCAGGTCAAACACCTTCACCGCCTGCTCCAGCACGGGGTTGCCAGGGCACAGCACATTCACGCGCGCACCTTCCTTTTCATACAGCGCGACAAGCACCTTGCGGTCCGCAGCGCTCGCATAGGCATGAAAGGCCTGGCCGTCAGTACCAGCCGTGGGCAGCGATTTCAAATAAGGTGCCGCCTCCGCCATGTCCGTCTTTAACGCGTAATGCTTCCACAGTTCATAGAGCGCCAGGCCGCGCCATGGAGAGGGCGGCTGGTTCAGCATGGTCTTCCAGGCCCCGAGCGCCTCTTTTACATCCGCCATCTGATACGCCGCATAGGCTGCCTTCCATGAGGCTTCCTGGCCGGAGATCTCATCACCGGTGTGCGCTTCAAACTGGCCGCGCGCCTCAGCCCAGCGCTGCTGCGCGGCCAGCACATCGCCCTGCTCCAGCGGGCTGCTGCGCTGCTTCTCCTCGCGATTCCTGATGGCCAGCGAATGCAGCCGCATGTGCGCAGGCCAGCGCAGTACCAGCCGGTTCTGCTCGCTCCACTGCGAGATGGTGAAAGGCTCCTCCATGCGGAAATTCCAGCGCTCCACCTCGCATCGCACGTGATCCTGCTCCATCCGTACCTGCATGGAGAAGCGCCGGTGCGCCAGCGTCTTGTCTGGCAACATCAGGCTGCGCACCATCCGGCCCTCGCGCTCCACATAGAGCACAAAAAGCCCGTCCTTCTTATTGGCTCCCTCGATCTGCGCCAGATTCTCCGGCGACAGCGCCGCCGTGCTGGCCACCGTCACACGCGTGCGCACCTGGTTGAAATTGAATTCCATCGCCATCGCCAGCGGCTGATCGTTGGAACAGGTCAGCGAAGCCGTCACCTCGCAGGGGCTCACCATGGGCTGCTTCACCAGGATCACCGGCACATCCATGCCTGGATCATCGGAACGCCTGGGCACCAGCCCATCGCCCTCTGGCTCCACATCATGACGGGGGAATAATCCGTCCAGATTCTGGAACGGATACTTCACCTCGGCATACGGCGCCCACTTCGCCATGCGGGCCTTGTAGGCGCGCTGCAACCGCTCCGCTTCCCGGGGGCTTTCCGTCTTTAGCCAGTCGAGGGCCGTCGGAATCCACACATTGTCTCCCTCGGCCATTCGCGGCCTTAGCAAGGCGGCATCCAAATCGCCGATCACATCCGCCACCCACTTGTCATGCTCACTGCTCGCGAGACGAGAATTGAGGGGTGACAGTTCCTTCAAAGCCTTGCCAGTCCGTGCGATCTGCTCATCACTCCAGCTCCGGCCCGCCAGGGCGAGGTCAATCCCCTGTCGCAATGCTTCCGCCTCCCGTGCTACTTTCGACTGCCAGACATCCACCAGCACGCCACCGCCAAAGATGACGCAACCCGCAATGGCAGCGCTCACGACCGGTCGCTTGCGTGCCCGCCGCCCCAGATAGCCTAAGCTTGAGAGGGTGCGAGCCGCCACGGGCTGATCAGCAAGGAACCTCTGTAAATCATCCGCCAGCTCCGTGCCGGTGGCGTAGCGCTCCCCCGGCCGGTGAGCCAGGGCCTTCAGGCAGATGCTGTCCAGATCCTTGGTGATCTTGTCATCCAGGGCCGAGGGGCGCGCAGGCCTCACCTCGTTGCGGTGGCGTTCCATGATCTGCGCCATGCCGCCTGGATGGGGATGCACGTGTGTGAGCAGTTCATAAAGCGTGGCTCCCAGCCCGTACACATCCGAAGCGGGCGTCACCTTCCCCAGGCTGGGATCGAGCTGCTCCGGAGACATGTAAGGGGCCGTGCCCAGGGCCTCGCCGGTCATGGTGATGGGGAGCTGCCCCACGCTCTTCGCAATGCTGAAATCCACCACCACCGGCTCGCGCGTGGTCGCATCCACGAGGATGTTAGACGGCTTCAAATCCCGGTGGATCACGCCGTTGTCGTGACACCAGCCCGCCGCGCGCGCCGCCTTCTCGACGAAGGCCACCCGCGCCCGCAGGTCCAGCTTGTGCGCATCACACCAGGAGCGCAGGTCCATCCCCGGGATGAAGGCCATCACCATGCAGGCATTCGTCTCGTGAGTGGCAAAATCGAGCACCGGCACGATGTGCCTGTGCCTGCCCGCCGCGAGCAGCCGCTTGAGCGTGGCCGCCTCCACCTCCAGCCGTGCCAGCATGTGGTCATCGCCTACCCGCGAGGGGTCCAGCACCTTCAACGCCACGATTTCCTGGGTCTTCAGATCACGCCCCTTCCACACCTGGCCCATGCCGCCCCGGCCGATCACCTCGATCAGCTCATAGCGGTCCGCCCAGCCGAGTTCCGCAAGCCATGAGGGCGTGGGAACGGCAGGAGGCACGGGGCTGTTGGGAGGCGCGCTTGGCATTCAATGACAATAAAGAGTAAGACGTTGATGGGGGTAGGCGCAAACCTTGCATTGCCGCCAGTTGCCGCAAATGGTACTATAATTCCGCCCAGGCTCTTTGTGCAGACATTTCTCCCGGCATGGCATACCCTCCTACAGCGTTTCCCCCCACCTCCCATACCCTGCTGGAGAAGGTGCGCTCCGACGACCCTGTCCAGAG
>JAQGPI010000078.1 GCA_028293175.1 Verrucomicrobiaceae bacterium
TGAGACGATCCACCACCGGAGGCCCGCCGATTCTCCTGGTGCCACCGGAACTCCCCGCTATCAGGCCGCTCAAGCACTCTCTTTCCGTCCTGGTGGAAGACTCCCACGGCGGTTGCGACATATTCAACGAATACAACTTCGGCTCGGCGCAGCTCGCCCGCATTCTCACCGCCCAGGGCGCAAAGGTGGAGAGCACGCGCAACGCCAGGGGACTCGACGCGGCCAAAGGCCTCACCCGCGAGTTTCTCGATGGATACGCCATCGTTATTTTCAACGGTCGCTTCAATGGCCGGACCCTGCCCTTCAGCGACTCGGAAATCGCCGCTGTCGGTGGCTGGGTCAATGCGGGCGGCGGTCTCCTCGTGACCTGTGCTTCGCCAGCCGCCAGCGATCATTTGGACGCCTACTTTCTCAATCCGCTCATCAAGCCATTCGGCGTCCAGTTTGGCTGGCAGGGCATCGAGGGCAGATATCAGCCCGCCGCTGGCACTTCGCATCCGATTGTGAGCGGGCTGTCCGACTTCACTGTATATCACGGTGTATCCGTGATCGCATCATCGCCAGCCGAGGAGGTTGCTCATGTGAGCGGCGAAAGCGCGATGATGGCACAACGCCAGGGCAAGGGCCGCGTTGTGGTCTTCGGTGCCGGCAGCGCGCTTCAGAACCAGGCGCTCAACTCTCGAATCATCAGCTACAGTTCCAGCAACGTGGTTGCCTCAAACACCAATCTGCTGATGAACCTGACGCTGTGGTTGTCGGGTACAAACTCGGTGCAGTAAAACGGCTTCTGGCCATACTGGCCATTGAGCGTCAACGAGCGTGTCGCTTTGCCATGCGGCAGGTCGATGAGTGAGCGATTTCAGTCGTTCTCGTCCGGAGTTTACTCCTTACCGTCCCCTTTTGCCGCTCCCGTTCGTTGTCCACTAGCATGAATCTCGTTGAAGACCCTATCCCCACGCTCGTCCGCCGCATTGCTATTCCGGCGAGCATCGGGTTCTTCTTCAACACGATGTACAACTTCGTGGACACGTATTTTGCGGGTCTCATTTCCACCAGCGCGCTCACCGGGCTGGGCCGGTCTTTCCCGTTGTTCCTTGGCCTGATGGCAGTGGGCAGCGGCATCAGCAGCGGCACCACGGCGCTGATTTCCAATGCCCTGGGTAGGAAGGATCATGCGGGAGCGCGGCTGTTCTTTGCGCAGTCGGTGGTGTTTGCCGCCATAGCGGGCGTGCTGGTTTGCATCGTCGGCTGGTGGACGGCACCCGCCTTGTTTCATCTGCTGAAAGCCGAGGGCGCGCATCTGGAGGCAGCGCTGGCCTTCATGAACATGATCTACCTTGGTGGCGTGTTCTTCATCCTGCAAATGACACTGAACGCGGTGCTCAATGCCCAGGGCGAAACCCGCATCTTCCGCAACGTGCTCATTGGCAGTTTTGTCGGCAACTGCTTGTTAAATCCGCTCTTCATCTATGGCGGCTGGTTTGGCCTGCCTGCAATGGGTGTTTCCGGCATCGGGCTGGCCACTTCGGTGATTCAGTTCATTGGCGCGGCGGTGCTGCTGGTTTATGTGATGAAGGGCGACCTTTGCAAAGGGCTTACCGCGGCTGAATTCAGGCCCCGTTGGTCTATTGTAAGACAGATCACCGGACAGGCGCTCCCCTCGGCGCTGAACATGCTCACAGTGGCACTGGGCGTGTACGTGATCACTTGGTACGTGGCAAAATTTAGCGAGGAAGGCGTAGCGGCCTATGGCATCGCCACACGCGTGGAGCAACTGGTGCTGCTGCCCACCATCGGTCTCAACTTTGCAGTGCTATCACTCACCGGTCAGAACAACGGCGCGGGCAGGCTGGACCGTGTGCAGCATGCGTGGCGCACCTGCATTCGCTATGGCCTGGCCCTGATGGTGCCGGGAGGCTTGATTGTGTATGCCATACGTTATGTGGCCATGCGCCAGTTCACTGAGGACCCGCGGGTGATTGAGTACGGTGCCAATTACCTTTGCATCGCGGCCATCACGCTCTGCGCTTATCCGGTGCTGTTCCAGACTGTCTATATGTTGCAAGGATTGAAGCGCCCCGTGTATGGGCTTTGGGTCGGCCTTTACCGCCAAATCGTTGCTCCGCTTATCGTCTTCCAAGCTCTCGCCTTCTGGTTGAACTGGCAGCTCTGGGGTGTGTGGTGGGGCGTGAGCATCGTGAACTGGAGCGCCGCGCTGTTCACACTCTGGTGGGGAGGCCGGGTGCTGGCGAAGTGCCAGGAGCCAGTCATCCCATCCACTGGTTCCACAGCAGCTTTGCCGTGATCGCGAAGACCACGGCGAGGAACACCCGGCGCACAAAAACCGCGCCATGCTTGAGCACCATTCCCGCACCCAGTCGTGCGCCGATCAACTGACCGGCGATCATCACCAGACCATAGTGAATATCAACGGTGCCCGCGTGCCAGAAAACGAGAAGTGATCCCAGGTTGCTGGCAAGGTTCACCACCTTGGTGAACGCTGTGGCACGAGTGAGTTCCAGGCCGCGCAGGGCGATGAGCGAGATAGTCCAGAACGAACCGGTGCCGGGCCCAAAGAAGCCATCGTAAAAGCCCAGCACCGTGCCGCCCAGCACGGCGAAAGCGACGGCAGACAGCCGCGCGGCCCGCTGTTCATCGCCCATCTTCGGGCTGAGCAGCGAGTACACCGCCACGGCCAGCATCAGCCAGGGCACGGTCATTTTTAGCACTTCCTTGCTCATGCTGCCCACGGCGACGGCTCCTAGAATGGAGGCCACAAAGGTGAACAGCACGGCAAGGCGCACCTCCTTCCACGCCACCAGCCCCGCCTTCGCATAGCGCGAAACGGCGAGCGCGGTGCCGCAGGAGGACTGCATCTTGTTCGTGCCCAGCGCCCACTGCACCGGCAGCCCGGCCCACAGCAGCGCTGGCACGGTGATCAATCCTCCACCGCCGGCCACGGCATCGACAAAACCTGCCGATAGCCCGGCAATGAATAGGAGCAGGAGGACGAGCATGAGAAGGAACTAAAACAGGTTATTCGAACCTGTTCTAATCCTTTGTCACGTCCAACGCCTCGCCGGTCTCAAGCAGGCTCTTGAGGCTGGAGAGGATCATCGGCCAGCCGCCGGAGACGCCCTTGATGAGCTTGGATTCAGGCACGTCGATCTCATGCGTGACGGTGAACTTCACGTCATTGCCTTCCTGTTCAATGTCATAGGTCATGCGCGAATAGCCTTCGGCATGCGCCTCGGGCCTGTGCTCGCTGCGCCACTTCAAGACCAAGCGGCGCTCAGGTTCAATTTCGAGGACTTCGCCGCTGTCCGCCACACCGCCATCAGGTGTCACGATTTTCCAGGCGGCGCCCACCTTCCATTCACAGTCCTGCCAGGTGGAAAAGAAATACTGGCGGGTGAACTCAGGCTCCTTCAACGCTTGCCACAGCTTGGCTGGCGTGGTGCGGATGTAAGTGACGTAAACGAATTTGGATGGGGTGCTCATGGTGTTATCAGGGTGATGTTCAGGGTTTTTCTTCGAGACGCTTTTTCAGATCCGCCAGCGCCTGGAGGCGGTGGCGTTCATACTTGCCGATCCACCGCTCGCTGATTTCGTGGATCGGCGTCGGGTTCAGGTAGTGCAGCTTCTCGCGACCCTGCCAGACGATCACCACAAGGTTGGCGGCCTCCAGCAATGCCAGATGCTTGCCTACCGCCTGTCGTGTCATGGTGAGGTGCTTGCATAGTTCGCCCAATGTCTGCCCATTGTTGATGTGAAGTGCGTCGAGCAGCTTTCGACGGCTCGCATCCGCAAGCGCTTTGAAAACTGCATCCATGGCACATAATAGGTAACCAGATGGTTGCATGTCAAAGAGAAATGCGAATGAGATCGGAATGATGGTTGCTTCAAGCCTGTGTCCAGCCGTTGAAACATTCGACATTCATCTCGCATCCGCCATTCTGGCAGCGCCTTCTCTCCTGCATGCTCAGCCGCCACCCACTTCTACGCACTACCCTTTGCGTCCTGCTGCTTCTAGTGGTGACATGTGGACTGGTGTTTGCCGCGTTCGCGCAGATCAAGTACCGGTGGAACTGGGAGGGCTTCCGGAAAAACGAGATGTTGTTTTTTCAGGGCTGGCTCACCACCCTGGGCATCTGCGCCGGGGCCATGGTGATCTGCCTCGTGGGCGGCTTCACATTGATGCTGGGCAGCCGCGCACCGTGGGAACCCGTGCGGCTTGCGAGCAAGGGCTACATCGCGATTGTCCGTGCCACGCCGCTGCTGGTGCAGCTTCTCATCGGCTACTACGTCGTCGCCAATGCGCTGAAGATCCATGATTCCATCGTTGTCGGCATGTTGTTGTTAGGCTTGTTTGAGGCGGCCTATCTCGCCGAAATCTTCCGTGGCGCGCTGGAGAGCATCGGCCGCAGCCAGCGCGAAGCGGCCAGCGCCGTGGGCTTCAGCACGATGCAGACCTACCGCTATGTGCTGGTGCCGCAGGCCGTTCGCCGGGCACTGCCGGGCACCACGGGCGAACTCGTTTCGCTGGTGAAGAACTCCTCGCTGCTTTCCGTGCTGGGCATTGAGGAGGTCACCCAAATCACCCGCCTGATCAACTCCCGCAGCTACACCGCGCTGGAGGGTTTCATTCCGCTGGCGTTGGCCTATCTGGCAGTGACGCTGCCCTTGAGCTGGGCCGCGCGGCGCTTGGAAAGGAGGTTCGCCTATGAAACTTGAAGCACGCGGTGTGGTGAAAGCCTATGGGATTCATCGCGCACTCGATGGTGCGACCTTCCAAACGGAAAGCGATGCGCGCGTGGTCACGCTGCTTGGCCCTTCCGGCGGCGGTAAGTCTACGCTTCTGCGCGTGCTCGGCTGCCTGCTGGTGCCGGAGGCTGGACAGGTGCTGATGGACGGCACGCAACTGCCTAACAATGAGGTGGGTGCTTTGCGCGAGCGGCGCAAGAACGGCTTTGTCTTCCAGGGCTATAACTTGTTTCCACATCTCACCGCCCTGGAGAATGTCGCGCTGCCCTTACGCGCAGTGCATGGCGTTTCAGCGGCACAAGCGGAAGCGCGGGCGCGTGAAATGCTCGACCGCCTGGGCCTCATCGGCCACGAAATGAAGCACCCTGCTGAACTCTCCGGCGGCCAGCAACAACGCGCTGCCATCGCCCGCGCTTTGGCTCCCAAGCCACGACTGCTTCTCCTTGATGAGCCCACCTCCGCGCTTGATCCGGTGATGACTGGTGAGGTACTGGATGTGATCCGGGAACTGGCGGAGAACGGCCAGCAGATCGTGCTGGCCACGCATGAGATCAGCTTCGCTCGCAAGGTGGCGGACTGGGTGGTGTTTCTGGCGCAAGGGCAGGTGCAGGAAAGCAGCACCGCCGAAGACTTCTTTACCCGGCCGCAAACGGCGTTGGCTCAGCAGTACCTGGAAGGATTGGCGAAGTATCGCTGAAAAGAAAGCAGCGGCAGGTGACCAACACACCTGCCGCCGCCGAGACCATCCTGTCCTTGTGCCTTACAGTGTCTGTAAGAAATCGAGCAACTGCTGGCGCTGGGTAGCGTTCAGGCCCACGTACTGATCGCGGGAGCCTTTGGCTTCGCCGTCATGGGCACGGATCGCGGCATCCACATTGGGGGCGCGGCCATCATGCAGGTAAGGCGGGCTGGCGCGCAGGCCCCAGAGGGGAGGAGTCTTGATTTCCGAGCCGGTGGCGGCGGATTGCACGATGCCGTCTCCAAGGGAGCCCATGTCATGCAGCAGCAGATCGGAGTAGAGATTCACTGCCTTTGAGGCGAGCGCGGGGATGGCGTTCGGGCCAGTCATCATGACTGGTGTGTGGCACTGGTTGCAGCTCACTTGATTGAACACATTGCGGCCTAGCGCGGCGGAGGGACTGAGCGCCAGGGGAGGCGGAGGCCCCAGCAGGCGCATGAAGTCGGCCACTTTGTCAATGTCGGTTTTGCCATTGGCATCCGCCGTGTCTTCCGGATCAGCGACATTGTCGAGTTGAGCCAGCAGCGCGAGGTTGCCATTGGGCGCATTCTCCGTGGGGAAAAAGCGGTTGGTGATACCCATTTCGTTTACATAAGCGTCGCCCGAAAAGGCGAGCACGGTGGCCTGTTGCGCCTTCCACCCAAAGCGGCCCACGCGCTGTTGGCCGGTGGTCACATCGGTGATGATGGCAGCCTTGCCCTTGATGCCATTAACTGGCGTGGCCTTCACATTACGCAGGATGGCCTCATCAGGGATGGCTTCCATCAGGCCTAGCCCGAACAGCGGCGTGGACTGGCGACGAGCTACCACATTGGCTTCAGGCGGCACGACTTCGACCGCGTTGGGCCGGATGGCACGCTCCTGGCGGAGGGAGCCACCGAAATCATCGAGGGGATCAAACACACCATTTTCGAGGAGGCCGAAGCGCGTCACAAAGATCGGGCTGCTGCCGCCGGTGGCGGGACCGTTGTGGCAAGCAACGCAGGAGTCGCGGTTGAAGATGGGCCCGAGACCGCCCGCTACATTCTCCCTGGCTTCGAAGTCATCCCGACCATCGACAAAGGCTGCCATTAACGCTGGAGAAAGAGCGGGCAGGGGATCACCGAAGCGCGGATTCAGAGGATTGCGTGTCTGATCCTCAGGATGAGCCGTGCGCTGATGGGGCCGCACCGCTGGCCGCATCTCTCCGGTGGTGTCGGGCGGAGTTGGCGGCGGTGGAGGGTTATTTGGCGGATTAGGAGGTGTTGGCGGGGTAGGAGAGGGCGGCGTCTGATTCTGCGGAGGCGCTGCCGGTGGCTGGGCTGGCGGCGGTGTCGTTGGAGTATTGGCCGGTGGCCTTGCCGTTGTAGGAGGCGGAGCCGGGGGCGGCGTAGGGGCGGGCGCTGCGGCTGCTGGCTTGGGAGCAGGTGTCGTCGCCGCTGGCTTGGTGGCTGGTGCGGTTGCAGCCTGCACTTGAAGGCCTGCCGAGCCATAGGCGGCGGCAAGGAGGAGTAAGCCGGTGAACTTGGTTTTCATGAGACTTGGATGGTTTGCGTTTCGCAAGACGCCTTCCCGAAGTGCGACGTCTTATGAACCAACTATCCAAGGCCTGTGTTAAGGTATGATGATGAAGAACCGGCTTTATTGTAAAGCTCGTGTAAAAACCGCAAGACTAGGGCAAGTCACCCGCAGCCGCAGATAGGCAGCTGCCTAAAACACGGAAAGTGACTGGGCCAGCCTCTCATTGGACATGGCATTGCCACGCCATACGCCGCCTTCTACCAGGCGTGAAAGGCTGGAGGCAATTTTGGCAATGGAAGCTGGAACCGGTAATGAGGAGGGAGGGGTTTTGGCAAAGGCATCCTCCAGCACGCATGGAGGAAAAGCGCAGGGTGCGGGTGCGGCGAGCAACTCGATTGCCGATGCCCGGCCCACCGGTGTGCTCAGCTGCTTGTGAGCGTGTGCCAGCGCCGCCTGGATGCGCTGCATGGCGGCGGGCACATCCACAGCATGCTGCGAGTGAATCACCAAAGCCATGGCATTGTCTCCAGCGGGCAGCGTATGGAAGTCCGCCTGCAACGTGCCCAGGTCCTGGTGCTGCGCCATGAGTCCCCACGGAGCAGGCCCGGCGAAGGCCTCAATCATGGTGGTCTCCATGCCCTGGTGTACTGTGTTAAAAGGTAATACTTTGTAGGATGTGCGCGCCTGGATGTGCGGCACGTTCTGTTTCACCCAGGCTTCGACTGCCCGCCGGGTGGCAGAGTGGAGGCCGTCCAGCGCAATGCGGAAGGGCAGGGTGGAGGACTGCTGCGTGGGCTTGAGCAGGTTGCGCGCGGCATTGCTGATTACCAGCTCGCGGGGCTGCGCGGCCTGCAGTGTGAGGATGCGCCAGGCTTGCACCGGCGCATGGGCGGAGAGGAATTCAGAAGCGAAAATATCCAGGGGCAGCAGGCCACCCGCGAGGCGCCCGGCTTTCATCTGGCGGATGATGCTGCCGTAGCCTGAACAGGGCGAGATGCGCCATTCCTCCTCTCCTGACAAAGTGGATGCCGCCATCAGCGGGACCGCATCGAGAGAGCAAACATAGCCAAGTGAAATCATGCAGGATGACGGCGGGGCAGGCCGGGAGGAGCCCGCAGAGGCCGGTTAGTTTGGAAAGCAGCCGGTTGAGTGTAATGAAGGTGCCTGAGACGGGCTCAATGACCTAACATCCACGGTCGCGCATTTTTCTTCGGCACCTTCACGGTGCCCAGGGCGGTTTCGCGCTGCCGCATTTTGCTCTTGGAGCCCGGGCCGCAACCGCAGCCGGTGCCGCAGGCATGACCCTGACCGGTGACGCGGGGGGCATGCGCGCTGCGTTCATTGGTGACTGCTGCATGGCGATGCAGAGGGCTCATGATGGAAAGATTGGGTGAGCTGATTACGCGCCGCGCTTCGGCTTCGCAGTCAGGGCAGCATGCGGGGGCATTACGCTCATCAATGGTGCGGAGCAGGGAGAACTCCTCATCACAGGCAGTGCATTGGAAAGGGTAGACAGGCATGGACGGAAAGGGAAAAGGGTTAAAAGAAAAGGTAAAAGTGAGAGGCAGGTTGATCGTGTCACACACGCTTCACTTGAGGCAGCGCGCCCGGTGGGAGGGACCGAGCGCGCAACTTCAGGGAGATCGTCAGACCACTACCGCAAGGTCCGTGCCACCGACCATTTTGGTTGGTCCGTTGGCGTTCGGCGTAATATCGAACTGGAAGATGTCGGTCGGCAGATAGAGCGTGGCGCAGGCATTCGGGATGTCCACAATGCCGCTGATCTTGCCCTGTACTGGCGCGGTGCCGAGAATGGCGTAAGCCTGCTCACCGGTGTAGCCGAACTTCTTCATGTACTCGATGGCATTGAGGCACGCCTGGCGGTAGGCCACGTGCGCATCAAGGTAGTACTGCTTGCCGGTTTCATCGACGGAGATGCCTTCGAAGATGAGGTGCTTGTTGTAGTTCGGCTGCATTGGGCTGGACTGGAAGATGGGGTTGAGCACGCCATACTTCTGCATCCCGCCCTTGATGAGGGAGACGCGCAGGTCCAGGTAGCCGGCCATTTCGATGGCACCGCAGAAGGTGATTTCACCGTCACCCTGGGAGAAGTGGATGTCGCCCATGGAGAGACCGCCGCCGTTGATGTAAACGGGGAAGTAAACCTTTGATCCACGGGTGAGGTCTTTGATGTCGCAGTTGCCGCCGTGTTCACGAGGAGGCACGGTGCGGGCGGCCTCGCCAGCGGCGGTCGCAGCGGCTGCGCCTGTCATCTTGCCCATGTGGGCGGTGGGTGCGTAAGGCAGCGTGGCGAGCGCGGGGACGCGGTCTGGATTGGTGGCGTAGAGCTCGGCCTCGCGCTTGTTCCACTTCGATAGCATGTCGTGGGAGGGCAGACAGCCAATCAAGCCGGGATGCATGATGCCAGCGAACTCGACGCTCGGGATATGGCGGGATGAAGTGTAGATGCCGTGGAAGTCCCAGCAGGCCTTGCGGGCATCCGGATAATGATTGTCGAGGAAGCCGCCGCCATTGCTCTTGGCGAAGAGCCCGGTGAAACCCCACTGGGATTCTTCAAGAACGCCCACGTCCAGAATATCGACCACGAGCAAGTCACCCGGCTCAGCACCTTCCACCCCGATAGGGCCGCTGAGATAGTGAACCTTGGTGAGGTCCACTTCCAGAATGTCGCGGGCGGAGTTATCGTTGTTAATCTGGCCGCCGGTCCAGTCAATGCACTCGACACGGAATTCCGCGCCTGGCTTGACATATGCGACCATGGGGAGATCGGGGTGCCAGCGGTTGTGGATGCAATCCTGGGATTCAGGCGAGGACTTCAGGTCAACTTTGATCAGTGTTTCCATGACGGGTGTGGGTTGGTGTGTTCCTTGGCTGTGGGTGGTGCTTTGGGGGATTGGGGAAGCCGTACTCAGACTGAAAGCATGGCCTTGATCTGGGCGGCATTGACATCGGCGCGCTGGTCCTCGCGGATCAGCTTGCCTTTCTCGATGACCATGATGCGGTCGCAGGTATCGAGCACGAAGCTGAGGACCTGCTCGCTGACCACGATGGTGAGATTTTTCAGGGTGCGGATCTCCCTCAGCGAACGGGAGATGTCCTTGATGATGGAGGGCTGGATGCCTTCCGTGGGCTCGTCGAGCAGCAGCACGCTGGGCTTTGTCATCAGCGCGCGGCCGATGGCGAGTTGTTGCTGCTGGCCGCCGGAAAGGTTGCCGCCCTTGCGGTCCTTCATGTCCCGCAGCACGGGGAAGAGGGCGTAGATTTCCTCCGTGTCGGACTGGGACACGGAGCCGCGCACACCGGATATGAGGTTCTCATACACTGTGAGATAAGGGAATATCATGCGTCCCTGGGGGACGAAGGCCACGCCCTTGGCCACGCGCTGATAAGACTTGTCGTGAGTGATCTCCTTGTCCTCGATGGTGACCTTGCCAGACTTGCTTGGGATCATGCCGATCAGGCTGCGGAACAAGGTGGTCTTGCCCATGCCGTTGCGGCCGATGATGCCCAGGATTTCGCCCGGCTTGACGGAGAAGGACATGTCAGGAATGACGACACTCTGTCCGTACGTGACTTGCAGGTTTTGAATGTTGAGCATGGTGGTGTCTCCGGTTCAGTGGCCGATGTAAACTTCGATGACCTTGGCATCCTTCTGCACGGTCTCCATGGAGCCCTCGGCCAGCACGTGGCCCAGGTGCATGACCGTCACGCGGTCGGCGATTTCCTTCACGAACTCCATGTCGTGCTCGATCACGACCACGGAGCGATTCTGCGCGATTTTCTTGATCAGCTTCGCAGTCTCCGCGCGCTCTTTTACACTCATGCCGGCGACCGGTTCATCGAGCATGATGAGCTCGGGTTTTTGCATGAGCAGCATGCCGATTTCCAGCCACTGCTTCTGCCCGTGGCTGAGGATGCTGGCCTCGGTATCGAGGAGGTCGAGCAGGCCAATGTCCGCCGCCACCGCCTCAATCTCTGCGGTGATTTCTGGCGAGCGCCGGAAGGTAAGGCAGGAGAAGAGACCGCGCCCTTTGGGATGGGACAGTTCCAAGTTCTCGACTACAGAAAGGCCTTCATAGATCGATGGGTTTTGAAACTTCCGCCCTACCCCGGCCCGTACGATGCGGTGCTCCTTCATGCCGCGCAGTTCCGTTCCCTTGAACTTGATTGTGCCGCTGGTGGCCTTGGTCTTCCCGCAAATCAGGTCCAGCACGGTGGTCTTGCCTGCGCCGTTGGGACCGATGATCACGTGAACGCGGTCACGGTCGAGGTAGAAGTTGAAACCATCCACCGCTTTGAAGCCATCGAACGATACGCCGAGGTCTTCGATGACGAGAAGGTGATCCTTATGGATGCTCATTTCGTGACCTCCGTTGTGTTAAGGTTGATGCCGGACTCTTCGTCCTCTTCCGCTGGCGGCGGCTTGGACGATCCCCTCCATGAGGGCGGCAGAAGTTTCCAAAGAGGTGCGAGACGGGCTTGCACCCAGGGCGATTCGATCAGGCCCGCTAGGCCGTTGGGGAAGAACATCACCACCGCGATGAAGGTGCCGCCCATAAGGAAGAGCCACAGGTCTGGGAAGGCCTCGGAGAACGTGGTCTTGCCGAAGTTCACGATGAGCGCGCCGCAGATACCGCCTATGACGGACAAGCGACCGCCCACGGCGGTGAAGATCACCATCTCAATGGAAGGCACGATGCCGATGATCGAAGGCGACATAAAGCCGACTTGAAGCACGAACAGCGCACCGCCAATGCCAGCAAACAAGGCTGCCAGCGCGAAGGTGAAGGCGCGAATAACGGCCACGTTGTAGCCGGAGAAACGCACGCGGTCTTCACGATCTCGAATGGCCACCAGCACGCGTCCGAAGCGGGTGTTCACGATGTACTTCGCCGATAGCGCACAGAGCAAGAGCA
>JAQGPI010000088.1 GCA_028293175.1 Verrucomicrobiaceae bacterium
GGAAATGAAAAATAGAAACGAGGAGCCGGATGCCGCAATCCAAAGGCGCATCACTCCCGCTCTGCAAATACCTCCCAATGAAAACCAGCAGAGGCTGGTCAACACCGGTCTCATCCAAGTTGGTGATGTTGTCCGATCAGTCGCGGTACGCGGCAGTGACGTGACATTACCCAGTTCATCGAGCGCCTATGTCACCAAAACTAAGGGCGATCTACGGCTGGTGGCCTCGCGTATCTACGCGTCGGATGCTGAAGGATTGTTTTTACCGCATCCCGATTATGACAATGTCAATATCAGGATGGCGCATACCCTGCACGACGGCAATTTGCCGGTAAGTCAAGTGCCGCCCGAGCCCAATCGCTCACCCGAGGAGAAGGCGCTCGTTGGCAGGGGAAATTCGACTAACGCGACGTCTTCTGCATCCCTGCCTGTTCCCAATGTTGCGCCAGGCACCAAGGGTGCTTTTAATCTGGACGGCAGGCCGGGTGATTTTAACAATGGCTTGGGTGTTATGGAGGACGGACCGTACATCACAACGTATGACATGAATAACGGTGCGAACCAGCTGACAGCGGACTCCACCCTGACGGGAACAGGTGGCTATTTCCAGACCGGCGGCCGTTTCAATGAGGAGGACAAGGTCACCTTCTCCCCATGGCGGCAGGCAGCTTCCGCCTTCGTCTTTGGATCGCTGCCCAGCGGTATCTACGGTCACGGAGGAACAACGGTGACGATCCCTCCCGCCAATGCTCCCCGGCCCTGGCAAACACTGCTCTTCTGCCCCAACCCTCCCTCGCGCACCACACCGCCGGGTACGGAGCCAGAATGGGTCGCGGACAAGCCGGCACAGCAAGATCACTTCGGTTTTCTCACACCGCGCGATCACCTTTGGCTGGAGAACTTCTGGATGCCTGTTGTGGAACCCGACGGCCTCAGCGAGGGCTTCGCCACGGAGGGCAAGGTCAATATGAACTACCAGATCATGCCCTTCTTCTGGATCAAGCGCGCCACCGCCATGCACGGTGCGCTGCATGGCGTGCGCATCACGGCTATTCCTAGCAAGGCAGTAAGTGCCGGAATGTACAAGGACAAGACCGCGTCCCCGCTTGAATTCCGCTATGCGGTTGACCCGGACAAGACACTGGCCGCCTTTGACGACCGCTTCTACGATTCGGCCTCCGGCAGTTTGGATGTGTTTCGCTCGCCTTCGGAAATCTGCGACGTGTTTCTGATCCCCAAAGAGCTGGAGAACCGCACGTACTCGCAGGGTGCCGTCACGCCGCCGACGGTCGGCTCAGTCTTTTCAGACAACAAGCACGACAGTTACAAGGACGCTCTTGAGTGGTGGGAGGGGCCGGTGAAAACCGATCCGACCGACGGCTTCGAAGCCACGGGTGACAATCTTCGCGAAGCGCCGTACGCACAGCTCTATCCACGTCTGTGCACGCGCTCGAACGTCTTTACGGTGCACTATCGCGTGCAGTTGCTACGGAAGTCCCGCAGCACCAAGCCGATCATGTGGAATGAAGCCTTGGACAAGGTGGTGGCGGAGTATCGCGGCCAGTCCACCATCGAGCGTTACCTTGATCCCAGCACGCAGACGAACGCCGCGCCCACCAACGGCTCGCCCGCACAGAAAGTGCCGGATTTTGCTGCCGTAGTGGCTAACGAATCGCTGGATGACTACTACAAGTACCGCGTGACCAACCGCAAGCGGTTCTCGCCATGATGGCCGGTGTTCACAATAATCTGAAGAGGGTGCGGCGTGATGCATTCACGCTGGCGGAGTCGTTGTTCGCCATGACCATCGTCGCCTTTGTTCTGCTGGCCATGATTGGCGTGATGCCTGCGGGGCTGGATGCCCTGCGTGAATCAGAGAGGCGCGCGGCAGAGGCGCGCATCTGCCAGACAATGTTCGCCGATTTTGAAGGCCGCTCCTGGATCAATCTCGGCGCGCAATCGGACATCATCACCTACTTTGATGAACAAGGCATTGCCACCCAAGGCCGCACATCAAGCCGGGGGCCGACCAAGGACCCGGTCTTCGCCGTTCGCTCCATGATGATCGAACGACCTGAGGCGGGTGAGATGAACATGGCCACCAAAGGTTTGCTGCCCGGTGAAGAATCCCCTAGCCCCTTCCTGCGCTATGTGCGCATCGCCATCGCTTCGAAATTGCAGGACCCGGCGGTAATCAACAAGATGCAAACCGCACTGCGCCAGGGTCGCAACGAGAACTCCATCCGCATCTACACTTTCGTGCTCGCCAGTGAGGAACCTGAGAGAGGATGGGGGCCATGAAGAGCGCAAGGATCATGCGCGGCATGACGCTGCTGGAGATGCTCGTGGCCATGGCCATCTTTGGCGTGGTGATGCTCACCATTGGCCATGCGATCTCCATGATGCAGAACACCTGGACCAAGGTGCGCGGCAAGGCCGACGGCTTCCGCAACACGAGGCTGGCGCTCGATCTGGTGGCGGGTCGCATCGGCCAGGCCACGCTGAACCAGCGTTGGAAGTTCGACGACTCTGGCACTAGTCCGCAATACGTCACTGATTCCGATCTCCACTTCGTCAGCGGCCCCGCCCGTGTGCTTCTCTCGGATATGCAGAACGCTGTCGGGCACGCCGTGTTTTTTCAGGCTCCCTTTGGCGAAAGCGATCCCGCTCGGGACAGCAAGGACATGCGCAGGCTGAATTCCACGCTCAACGCCTGGGGTTACTTCGTGGAGTACGGGCCGGACAAGGATGAAAAGCCTGCCTTCATGAACGACAATCCGGACCGCTTTCCGCCGCGCAACCGCTTCCGCCTCCTGGAATTCCGCCAGCCCGCCAGCGAGCTCACTCTTTTCGACATGGACGACAGCATACCGCCCATGCTGAAGATCAACAAAGCCACCAGTTGGACACAGCTCTTCTCCTGGTTTCACGATCCCATCAAGCGCGGTGCAACTCACCAGAGCCGCCACCTCACCGTCGTGGCAGAGAACATCCTCGCCTTCATCGTCACACCGCTCGATCCGAGGAAGCGCGATGCCAATTCTGATCTCTCCACCCCCGCTCCTTATCAGGTGGCGCCCAACAGCATGTGGAATTCCCGGGGATTCCAGATTGGTGAAACCGCCGCCTCCGGCCAGCTCAGTCAGCGCCACCATCTCCCCCCCGCCGTCCAGCTCACCGCCATCGCCATTAGTGAAGACGCTTGGCTTACCTATTCGGACGGCCCTGAGGACCAGGCTCGTCTCG
>JAQGPI010000114.1 GCA_028293175.1 Verrucomicrobiaceae bacterium
TTTCACTACTGAAATTATGAAAATGCGTTTCAGCCAACGCCCTCATGCTGGCTTCAGCCTCATTGAACTGCTTACCGTGGTCACCGTCATCGGTGTCATGGCCGCGATTGCGATCCCCAACATCGGCAACATTAATTCTGCTTCGTCAGCAGCTAAGAATCAGCGCAATGCTCAAAGCGTCGTTAATACCTTCCATAGTGGCCTCGCAATGGGCATTCAGTGGACCGGGGCTGATCGAAACGCAAAGGTCGACGCTGTCATTGCAGGCCAAGCCGCTTCCGGCGGAGTTTTCGTCGGCCAAAAGGCAAAAGCTTCAGGGATAGCAGGGGATTCGCTAACCGGCATTTATCCCTATATCGGTACGGATTCAAACGGCAACCTTCTATACGATAAGAATGGCGGGCAAGCGACGAATTGACCACCGGCTGCTCTCGCACCGAGTTTTTCAGACGAAGAACACTTTCTCCGCCGTCTTGCGCAGCATCCAGTTTTTGTCTTCCGGCGTGAGGAAGTCCAGGCGATCACGAATGAGCGCAATGCTATCGTGATACGTGTGGCCTTCGCCAATTTGGAACGGGCAGTCGCTAGCCCACATAAGCCGCTGAGCCCCATATGCATCGCGGAGCCGACGGATCATGGGCCCCATATCGAGGTAAGGCGCTTTCTTCTGTCCCAGGGCGTAAAAAGCGGACGTCTTCACATGCGTGTGCGGATGGCGAGCCAGACGGCACAAGGCATCAAGTTGGTTTTTTGACACAGCTCCGGCCATACCGAGGCGGGCGAAGTGATCAATCACCACACGGGTCTTGGGGAAGCGGGCGCACATCCTGTCGATGAGCGGGAGGGCTTCTGGATCAATCAACGGACAAATAGCCAAGCCCTCTTCGGCAGCGGTTTTCCACATGCGCTCCATGCCGGGACTGTCAATCCATGAGACAAGGGATTGTTGACCCCGGTTGACCCGGAAACCACTCACTCCTTGCTTGGCCAACGTCTTCATTTGCTGCGCTACGTCGGCAAGGGATTCATCCACAATGGCTACCCCGCGAAACACACCGGGATGCCTTGCGATCATGTCGAGCATGTACCGGTTGTCGAAGCGGTAGTAGCTCATCTGGATGGCGACGATGCGGTCCACGCCCTCCGGCTTGCAGTGCTTGAACAATTCCTCGGGTGTGAAGCTCGCCGGCTTCATGTCAGACTTCTTGAAGCCGGGAGCCAGCGGGTACTTTGTCGTGTCAGGCGTCCACAGATGGGAGTGGGCGTCGATGTAATGACCGGCACCGGTTTGTTCAAGCGATGCACAGCTTGCCAGACTGGCTGTGGCTGCGGACTGCGCGAGAAAACGACGGCGGGAAATCTTGTGCATCCGGGCAGTGTAATGAAAGGGTCAATGAAAGCTCAAGATAAACCGTCGGTAAAATTCAGTGGCGGTAAGCACCTCATCAATCGGCACGAATTCATCCGCCCCATGGGCTTGATCAATGCTGCCGGGACCGAAGACAATGGTGGGGATGCCAGCGCGCGAAAGCTTGCTGGCATCGCTGCCGAAAGGCACGCCACAGGGTTCATCATTCAATCCTAGTTCACGCAGCACCCTTTGTGCCACCACAACCGTCGATGCGTCGGGCGGTGTATCCAGTGCCTCGTCCACGAGGAGTGGGGGCTCTTCGATCACAGCCTCGAAACCCGGATGCTGTTGCGCAAGCCCGTCGATGATCTCTTGGCAGCGAGCGAGAGCGGCGACAGCGCTTTCGCCCGGCAGCAGTCGTTGGTCGATTTCGATCATGCATTGGTCCGGCACAAAATTCACCTGCACGCCCCCGTTGATTACGCCCACGTTCAGCGTCCCCGGGCCGAGTAGGGGATGGGTGCGCGAGGCAAGGTTAGCGTTCTCCGCCTCCAGCGCCAGCACTAGACGCGCCATGTGGGTGATGGCATTCACACCCAGATGAGGCTTGGAGCTGTGCGCGGCCTTACCGTGTACTTTGATACGCCAGCGCAGCACACCTTTACTGGCAATCACGGCACGCATTTCAGTTGGCTCGGCCACGATGGAGGCATCGGCCTGCAATCCCTCGCAAAGCTTCACGACGCCCCGGAAGCTGAACTCTTCATCGACGACCGCTGCCATCCACACTTCGCAAGGCGGCGTAATGCCTTCCTGCTTCAAAGACGCCACGGCATGCATCATCGCAGCAAGGCCTGCCTTGTCGTCCACAGAACCGCGTCCATGCATTCGCCCTTCTTTGATCACTGGATCAAAGGGCGGAATGGACATACCTTTGATTGAAACCGTATCCATGTGCGCCTCCAGTACGATGCGGCGCGAGGTCTTGCCTGGCAGGCGGGCAATGATGTTGTGACGGCCCGCAAACACTTCCTCCGTAAAGGTTTCAATGCCTCGCCGAGCAAAGAAATCGCGGATGAACGGGACCACGTTTTCCTCAGTGCCGCCATCTCCATAAGCGGGATTCACCGAGTTGAGCCGAACAAGGGAAGCGAGGGTTTCAATAACCGATGACATAGGTCAGGGAATGGAATGGCGAGTCAGCAACGCCTTGCGGTCATCACCTTTGGCGACGGCAAGCGCGATCAGGAAAGGCACATTGATATAGAACAGCGTATCCATGTACTGATTGGTGGGAAACGTCAGCGTCATGAGTTCCTCAATGGTGCTGTGCATGACTAGCAACGCGATGCCAAAAAACAACGCCAGCCAGCGCGTGCCAACCGCCAAAATTAACACCGTCTCCAGCAGCACGCCGCCGCCGAAAAACAGCCGCGCAAGGTTTTCGTGAGACATCAGGAACAGAACCGAGGCCGGGTCTTGGGCGAACTTCGGATCGAGCGCCGAATAGTAGCTCTGCCGCATCGTCTTGACGAAATCGAGCGCCACATAGTGACTGTTAACCAGCCATTGGCCTTTGGACATTTGCATCTTTGAGCACACCGAAACGAGGTAGGCTCCACCGATCATAAACTGCGCTGCGATGAGCAGGTAAGCATTCAGCAGTGGGCTTGGGAGGCAGCGCTTTTCATCCTTCATCGCATACTCAGTCAGCGCTTTCGCCAGCAGGGTGAAAACCACGATCCGCAGCAGCGAAAATACATAGCTTGGTCCTTGTGCGCCAAACATTGCGCCAATCCATTGAGCAATAGTTTCGCCTGCACCCCTCATCATCATGAAGCGGTCAAAAAGGACGGTCGTTACCACTGCCAGGATCACGGTGATTAACAAGTGTTTGAGGCTGGGCCAGGGCTGTCCTTTGCCGCTCAGTCCTTGGGCCACCGCCACCACGCTCATGCCGACAAGTGCAAGGCTGATGATCTGGTAACCGTGATGGGGGCTGGCCTGAGAATTCAGCAGGGTGTAAGGCAGCAGGTGTAGCAGCGTCAAAACCGGCAGCGTCATCTGCAACACGATGCCGCTGGCATAAAGAAACGCGATGACCAGAAACACGAAATGGAAGATCGCATAGGGCTGCGGTTGTGACAGCCACGTGAGATCCATCAAATGAGCGAGGCCTACGGGCTTGGGCTGTGCCACGGCATCCATCGCTTCCTGTGGCAGAAAGCGATGCAGGATCGCGGCCAGGAAGGCGCGCGTCAAAAACGCCTCAAACTGGTCCACATTCGGAATGGGGAGAAACGCATCCCAGGCCCGGCGAAAAAGGGCTTTCATGGTTCGGCGAAGAATACCTCCGGGGTTTCCACCACCTTGCCGTCGGCATAGCGGATCTCGGTGCTCATGATCTTCATTTTCGCAGGCAGTTGCATGTGTTTCACCGCCGCCTGCTGCCGTAGATAGTCCAGCACCTTCTGGCACACTAGGGCCCAGTCTTCTTTCGATAAATCCTTGACCTTCGGTTTGATTTCCTTCATCCGCTCATCGCGATAGGAGCGCAGCATCTTGCCCAGCTTAGGCGCGGTTTTTCCGGTGAGTGTGGCGATGGGCAGCGGCTTTCCTTCACCATCCGTCAGATGATAATACTGGCTCACCGGCGTGGGGTTCCCGTACATGGGAAAGTGCGAGAACGGGTAGTTCTCTTTCAGTTGCAAGGACAGCGCGCAAAACACCGGCAAAGCGACAAGGATGATGATCTTGTGAGACACCACGGCAGGATAGAAACCTAAACTGCCGCTGCCCCATGGCGGCCTCAAGTCAAATCGGGGGGCTTACGCTGGCTTCCGGCACAGCACCTGATACTGGCCGCCTATCGGCAGTTTGCACAGCGACGGCTCCAGTGGTCGCAGAAACGCCAGAGATGCCGGGAAGACAAACAGTGAGTCAGTTCCAAGAATTTCGAAACCCGTATCGCGCATCAGCTTTCGCGTCTCAAATGGGAACAGCACAATCGCATCCGCATCAAAGGGCACCCGGCTCATCATGAAGCGCACGATGGGATTCCATGCGTTGTTTTCCCACAGGGCAAAGATCCCGCCGGGCTTCATCGACTTGAAAATCGCTGCCGCACAGCCCGCACGTTCGGCTGGCGGAATGTGGTGAAACACGCCGTTGCAATAGCCCACATCAAAGGAGTCAGGTAGCCCATCGAGAGCATCCAGTGGCTGAAATTGCACCTCCGGCGAGCCATGATCCTTGCGGGCCATGACGAGGGATTCTTCCGACAAATCAACGCCCGTCAGGCTCGCAAGCCCCAGGGTTTCCATCAAGTAAGGCGTGGCCGTGCCCGTGCCGCAGCCGTAGTCCAGACAGCGGCTGCCGAGCTTCAAGGAGTCGCCCAGGCGTTGCTTGAACCACTTCACCCGGTTCTCGGCGAAGTACTCCTTGGTTTCACCGGAGAACTTCAGCCCCCGGTTCAGGGCGGCATCATAGTCGCCGGCGAACTGGTCGAATTCGGGTGGGACGGGTGATGTCGTGGAAGGAGCGGACATGGCGCGTTGTAGCGCGGTGGGGCAGGGGATGCAACCGCCATGGCGACCCTTCCTTTCAAGTTGTCAATGCCGCGACTTGCGCCTTGTTTCCCGCCCCCTTTCCCACAAGACCCCGATCATGAGCAGCGAGCGCCGTAAACAATTCCCCTTTGAAGAATTCGAACCCGTCTGGCAGCAGAAGTGGGAAGAGACCAAAGCGTTCCGCACGCCCAATCCCGGCGATGCCGATTTTGACGGCTCGAAGCCAAAGTTCTTCGTGCTCGACATGTTCCCGTACCCGAGCGGCAACGGCCTTCACGTGGGCCACCCTGAAGGCTACACCGCTACTGATATCATTGGTCGCTACAAGCGTATGAACGGCTTCAACGTGCTGCATCCCATGGGCTGGGATGCCTTCGGCCTGCCTGCCGAGCAGTACGCGATCAAGACCGGCCAGCATCCCCGCGCCACCACGGAAAAGAACGTGGACAACTTCCGCGCGCAGTTAAAGCGCCTGGGCTTTGCCTATGACTGGGACCGCGAGGTGAACACGACTGATCCCGGCTACTTCAAGTGGACGCAGTGGATCTTCCTCAAGCTGTATAATAGCTATTTTGATGAAGCGACGCAGAAGGCTCGCCCTGTGAGCGAACTGGAAGCCAAAGGCTTGAGCCGCGCCGAGATTGACGCCAAGCGCCTCGCCTATGTCTCTGAAGCGCCCGTCAACTGGTGTCAGGAACTCGGCACCGTGCTGGCCAATGAAGAAGTGGTGGATGGCAAGAGCGAGGTCGGCGGCTTCCCCGTCGAGCGCCGCCCCATGCGCCAGTGGATGCTGCGCATCACCGCCTATTGCCAGCGGCTGATTGATGAGCTCGACGGCCTGGACTGGCCCGATGGCATCCGCTTGTTGCAACGCAACTGGATTGGCCGCAGCGAAGGTGCGGAAGTGGACTTCACCGTCGCGGAAAGCGGCCAGGTGATCCGCGTTTTCACCACGCGTCCAGACACCTTGTTTGGTGCCACCTACATGGTGCTCGCGCCTGAGCACCCGCTCGTCGATCAAATCGTCACGGAGGAGCAACTGTCGGCCGTGGAAGCATATCGCGAAAAAACTTCGCGCAAAAGCGACCTGGAGCGCACGGAACTCGCCAAGGACAAGAGCGGCATCTTCACAGGTGCCTTCGCCATCAACCCGGCGAACGATGAGCGCATTCCTATCTGGATCGCCGACTATGTGCTGCAAGGCTATGGCACCGGCGCAATCATGGCCGTGCCCGCGCATGATGAGCGTGACTTTGAATTTGCCGAGAAGTTCGGGCTGCCGATTCGTGAGGTGGTGGCCGATGCTCCCCGTTTGGTGCAAGAAGGCGCAGCTGTGTGCGACATGCCTCCCGCCTCATGCCTGAGCGGCGAAGGATTCGCTGTCAATTCCGGCTTCCTTAACGGCCTGCCGACAGCCGAGGCGAAGCGGAAGATGATCGCTTTCCTCGAAGAAAAGAGCATCGGCAAGAAGACCATCAACTTCAAGCTGCGCGACTGGTTGTTCAGCCGCCAGCGCTACTGGGGCGAGCCTTTCCCAATTGTTTGGGAGAACGGCCAGCATCAAGGTCTGCCCGACTCGGAGTTGCCGCTGATGCCGCCTGATCTGGCAGACTTCAAGCCCACCGGTACGCCTTTGCCACCCCTAAGCAAGGCTCCGGAGTGGGTGCAGTACAGCGCCACCGCCACGCGTGAGCTCAATACGATGCCGCAGTGGGCGGGCTCGTGTTGGTACTACTTGAGGTACTGTGATGCCAAGAACACCGAGCGTTTCGTCGGCGAAGAAGCCGAGAAATACTGGATGGGCGGCGGCAAGCCCGGCGGCGTGGATTTGTACGTGGGCGGCACTGAGCACGCCGTGCTGCACCTGCTTTATGCGCGCTTCTGGCACAAGGTGCTGTTCGATCTGGGCTACGTGTCCACGCCCGAGCCTTTCCAGCGTCTGGTGAACCAAGGCCTGATCATGGGTGAGGACGGCCAGAAGATGTCGAAGTCGCGCGGCAATGTCGTCAATCCCGATGATGTGGTGGCCGAGTACGGTGCTGATGCGCTGCGTCTTTATGAGATGTTCATGGGCCCGCTGGAGCAGGTCAAACCCTGGAGCATGAAGGGCGTGGAGGGCGTTTATCGTTTCCTCGGTCGTGTCTGGCGCTTGGTCATGGAAAGCAACCAGGAGGGCGAATGGGCCTTCCATCCGCAGTTGAAAGACGTGCCGGCGGAGAAGAAAATTAACAAGGTGCTGCATGAAACCATGAAGAAGTGCGGCGAAGACATCGAGAAGCTCAGCTTCAACACCGCCATCGCCCAGATGATGGTCTGCACCAATGCCTTGGTTCAAAGTGAAGTGAAGCCCGTGGGTACCATCGTCACGTTCCTGAAGGTACTCAGCCCCTTCGCTCCGCATCTGGCGGAAGAACTGTTCGCGCGCCTGCGCACAGCCTTCCCAGCCCTCGTGCCGGATGGCTTCGCCGCTGACTGCACGTGGCCGGTCTACGATCTGGCTGCCCTCGTCGAAGACGAAGTGGACATCGTGTTCCAGGTCAACGGTAAGCTGCGTGACCGCGCCACCGTGCCGGTGGACATCAGCAAGGAAGACATGGAAAAGCTCGCGCTGGCCAACGCCCGCGTGCAGGAATTCTCCGCCGGTCTCACCATCCGCAAGATCATTACCATCCCCGGCAAGCTCGTAAACGTAGTGGCAAACTGACGAAGGCATAAGGGCCTAACACGTCCGTGCATCCTCCTCAACTTCGTTCACCTTCTCGCGTTCCCCTCCCAATGAACAGCACCCAGCCGAACATCGCCATCATTGGGGCGGGCATCGCAGGCCTTGTCTGCGCGCGGCGGCTGCATGAAGCGGGCAAGAGCTTCACGATCTACGAAACCTCGCATGCGCCCGGTGGGCGGGTGAGGACGGACATCGTTGATGGATTCCGTCTGGACCGTGGCTTTCAAACCTTCCTGCCTGCCTATCCCGAGGCAAAAAAGGTGCTCGATTACGAGGCTCTTGAGCTGAAGCCATTTTATCGCGGAGCGATGGTCTACTGGGCGGGCAAGATGCAGCGTCTCGCCGATCCGCTGCATCATCCTGCCGATGCGTTCCGCAGTCTCAAGGACAGGGTGGTGCCGTGGAAGGACAAGTGGCTCTCCCTTCTGCTGCGCAAGCATTTGTTCGGCCTGAATAAGATTCCACGGGACCAGCGGGAGCAGACGACTGACGAGTTCCTGAAGCAGTGGGGTTTCAGCGATGTGTTCATTGATCACTTCATGCGCACCTTCTTTGGCGGCGTGTTCCTCGATCGCGAGCTGGTCACCTCGTCACGCTACTTCCAGTTCATCTTCTCGATGTTCGACCGCGGCGGCTCCGCTTTGCCAGCCAAAGGCATCCAGTCCATTCCCGACCAACTGGCGAAGCCGTTGCCACCAGGGTGTATCCGTTTCAATCAAAGAGTAATATCGGTAAAGCAGGGCGAGCTGACGCTCGAAGGCGGCGAGGTGTTGCATCCAGATCTCATTATCATGGCCAGCGGCGAGGAAAACACGGCCAACCTCTTGCCCGCCGCCTTCCAGTTGAGGCCGCCGCCCATGCGGGCCAGTACCACGCTTTACTTCGCCACCGACAAGCCCCTGCCGCCTGATGCCATCATGTATCTGGATGGTGACCTTGTGGGACCTGTCAATCATGCCTGCGTGCTGTCGAATATCTCGTCTGATTACGCACCGCCGGGTCAGCATCTGATTGCCGCCAATGTGCTGGGATCGCCCTCCAGCGGCGAATTGATCGAAGTGGTGCGCGAACAAATGCGCTCCTGGTTCGGCGACACCGTGAATCATTGGCGACATCTCCGCACGTACCAGATCAAGCACGCCCAAAGTGACCTTCGCATGCGGTCGGTGGGGGAACCGCTTTCTGTCAAGATCGCCGATGGCATCTTCCGCTGTGGCGACTACTGCGAAGATGTCTCCATCAATGGAGCCATGATCAGCGGCCGCAAGACGGCAAAGGCGGTGTTGGAGGAACTTGCTGTGCAGTAGCTGCCTTCGGCAAAGTCTCATCGCCCCCTCCGTAGGGAAAACTTAAGGCGAGGCATGGAATCAAACCCTGATTATTCGCTCCTTGCGCACTCCTGTCGAGCAACGAAACGTACCATTCCCGCCTTATCCAGGGCCGCCCGCCTTTCCTCATGAACATTGAACTCGTCAACACCGGCACCGAGCTTTTGCTCGGAGATGTCATCAACACCAATGCCGCCTGGATAGGGCAAAGGATGGCCGCGCTGGGGCTGGATATTTCCCGGCAGACCGTGGTGCCAGATGGTGCGGCAGTGAAGGCGGCGCTGTCTGAAGCGGCAAGGCGCGCCAATGTGCTGATCATCACCGGTGGGCTGGGCCCTACCAATGATGACATGACACGGGAAGCGGCTGCTGAACTTCTCGGCCTGCCATTGGAACTGGATGCCAGCGTGGTGGAAACACTGGAGGCTTTCTTTCAAAAGCGGGGCCGGGTGCTGACCGAGACCAACAAGAAGCAAGCGATGGTGGTGAGTGGCGCGGTGGTGCTCGATAATCCCTTTGGCACAGCTCCTGGCATGTACATTCCAGCGAGCTGCGGTGCAGCGAAGGGGTTGAATTGCGCCATCTTCCTGCTGCCTGGGCCACCTCGGGAGTTGAAGCCGATGGTGGAGGGCCATGTGGAGCCGCAGCTCGTGCGACTGAAGCCTGATCTCGCAGGTCGCAAAGTGTTGTACGTGAAGGTGACGGGCATGGGCGAATCAGACATTGTAGATCGAATCGAAAAGGATCTGGAAGCGATGCCTGCACTGGAGCTGGGCTACTGCCTGGGCCGTGGTGATGTGGATGTAAGGCTCTCAGGTCGAGGCGAGACGGTGGAAGCGGCAGCGGCGTTGGTGCGCGAGCGCATCGGCGATTTCATCGTGAGCGAAGACCGCCGCTTGATTGAGCAGGTGGTGGTGGACCAGCTCAAGGCCCGCTCTCAATGGCTGGCCACGGCTGAATCCTGCACGGGCGGCGATCTGGCTTCTCGCATCACCAATGTCAGCGGCGCTTCGTCCGTGTTTGGTCACGGCTTCATCACTTATGCCAACGAGGCGAAGGCCCAACACCTGGGCGTAGATTTGGCCATGATCGAGCAGCATGGCGCAGTGAGTGAAGAGGTGGCGCGGGCCATGGCCGAGGGCGCACTGCGCGTCTCGGGGGCTGATCATGCGTTGAGCTGCACGGGCATCGCCGGGCCGACAGGCGGCAGCGAGGAGAAGCCGGTGGGCACGGTGTACGTAGGGCTAGCCTCGAAAAACGAATCCACCATAGTGCGAAAGCTTTTCTTCCCCGGAGCGCGTGACCGGTTTAAGATGATGACGACCCAGTCTGCCCTCGAAATGCTTCGCCGCCGTCTTTACGGATTGAGCATTTCCTGAGTCCAAGAGTCCATTTCTGCCATGCCCCCCGTCACTCGTTGCCTCCATCTCATCACTTTGATGCTGACTCTCACCGCTCATGCGGATGTGACGATCCGCCCCAACGAAAAGCCCAAGGAGACTTCCAAGGATTTCGTCAAAGATCAGAAGAAGAATGGTTTCGTAAGTCCCGAGGTGGTGAATCGTACGGCCCAATTCGTCGCCGGGCAGAGCGTGCAGATCGAACTTCAAGCCTCCACCGCCTACCTTGGTTTTATTAAGTTCGTGATTCGCGAACAGCCTAAGTTCGGCACCCTTTCGGAGATTCGTGCCACGCCCGGGCGCGATTCAAATCGGGCCCTGGTTACTTACACACACAATGGTGACCTGGAGCATTTGTCGGACCGCTTCACCTTCGCGGCGCGCATTGGTGATGGCAGCGCCTCGGCACCCGGATTGGTGACGTTGACAGGCACGAAACCGATGGCCCGCCTAGAAGTCATCGAGGCACCCAAGTTCAAGCGCCTGCAGCCCGGAGAGCAGGATTCAGCCACCTTCGTGGTGCTCAATTCCGGCAATGCCGCCTTCTCCGGCGATCTCGCCCTGCCCGATCCCTTCACTGGCCCGAAACATTTTGACGTGGCGGTGAATGAGAAGCTTACGATGATGGTGATGGTCAAGCCCATGGCTCCTGGCGCTTACCGTCTGGACCAGGAATTGCAGCCTGGTGTCGCATCCAGCAAGCTGATGGGTGTTGTCGAATGTTCGCAGCCCTTTGTGGTATCACCGGGTGCAGTCACCCTGGCCTATGATCCTCTCAGCGGTCAGCGCAAGGCCGTGGTGAAGGTGGCGAACGGCAGTGATGCGCCGTTGACGCTGAAAGTGGATTGCGGTGCGCGCATTCAGGTAGTCAAGGAACTGTCGCTCGATCCACACGCTACGACTGAGCTGGCCATTTCTATGGCAAAGGAAGATGTCGCCGCCTATCGCGGCGAAGTGTGGGTCATTCAAGAGCCTTCCCGCCAGAAGGTGGTGATCAATGCCGAGCCGAAACCGGCGCAGATTCGGTTGGTCAGTCCTTTGGGCGGCAAGATCGATTTTGGCACGGTCAACAAGGGAAAGAAAGTGGAGGCGAAGATCACCGTGATCAACGACGGTGGCGTGCCAGCGGTATTGCAGGCGTCACAATTGCCACCCTTCATCATCGGCACGGACCTTTCCAAGCTGAAATGCGAGCCGGGCAAAACGGAGGACATTATCGTCACTTTTGCGGCCGAGCTTCCCGGTGTTTACAACCAGGCCCTTTATATTGCAGGGAACGCCGGACGGCTGGAGCTCAATATGCGCGGCACTATGGTGGACCCATCAAGGCCGGGTACGGGTGCGGCTCCTGGCGCTGGAGCCACTGCGCCAACGCGTCCCAAGGAGGTGGATTCGGGCCCGGCCCGTGCGGTGCGTCCGACGGTTTCTACTCCCACACCGCCGCCTCAAGCTCCCGTGATGGTCTCTCGTCCATCTCCGGCCCCTGAGCAGCCGAAGCGCGAGGCTGCACCACAGCCGGTCTCTTCAGGCAGCGCGTCGGTCGAAGCAAAGCCTTCGATGCCGCTGAGCAAGATGAGTTCGGGCACCGTCGCTGCTTATGGTCGTCTCATGAACTTTGGTGTGAGCCCCACTACCCTGCCAGCTTTTCAAAGTCATCGTTTGGATCCTGTGCCGCATATTGGCGTTACCGAATTGGGCAAGGACAATGTAGTTCTTCTTTGGGAGGCCCCAAAAGTGGAGCCCTCGAAGTACCTTATAGAGACCTCATATCTGGTGAAAAACACCGCCACGGGGCTTTGGTTGAAGGTCTGGAAGCCGCACGATGAATGGGAGAAAGCAAAGAGCCCCGATGCCGGACTTACCGCAGCGAAGGTGAGCGGTCTGCGGCCCGAAACGCAGTATGAACTGCGGGTGCTGGGCATCGACAACGAAGGCAAATTTTCCGCTCCTAGCGACATTGTGCAGATTTCCACTCTCAGCCCTTTCCGTCTGCCAGGTTGGATATGGCCAGCGCTAGGTTCGGTGATCCTTTTGGCTGTCGTCTACACCGGCTATCAGCTCAAGCAGGGCGACTGGCAGACTTGATATCTGCTATGCGCTTCATCGATCTGAGCCATCCGCTTCGTGACGGCCTGCCGTCTTTCCCTGGCGATCCGGTGCTCCAGATCGCCCCGCATTGCACCACAGCATCGGAAGCGCGCTGCAACGTTTCGCGCATCGCCATGGGCTCGCATCAAGGTACGCATCTGGATGCCATGTTTCATTTTCTGGATGATGGCCGCACTCTGGACCAAATGCCACTGGAGTGGTTCCATGGTCCGGCCCGAGTGATCCGCATCCCCAAGTCAGCAGGCGAAGACATCACGGTTGAAGACTTCGCCAAGCACGAGCAGTACCTAGTGGAAGGGGCTCGCATCCTGTTTGAGACTGGCTGGCAGCGGGAGTTTGGCACTTCCAAGTTCTTCACCGAGTTCCCATCCATGACCCAGGAGGCGGCCCGCTATCTCGCCAGCCGCAAGCTCCGGCTCATCGGCATGGACACGCCAACGCCGGGCCGTGACTACTACGAGGTGCATCACATCCTGCTGGCCAAAGACGTGGAAATGGTGATCGTGGAATCACTCGCCAACCTTGACCAGTTGCCTGACGAAGAGTTCATCTTCAGCGGCTTTCCATTGAACTTTGCAGGCCGTGATGGTTCGCCAATTCGTGCGGTGGCGATACTGGATTCAAAATAATTATTCGTTCAGCCGTCATGATACACCACATCACAAAGATCACTTTGAAGCTGTCGTTGGTTGCCGTGGCATCCATTGCCGCACTGGCCATGGCCGATGGGAACGTAGACCGGCTTGCGGCCCTCAAGGACCTGAAGATCCATGCAGGCACGATGCTCGTAGTCCCTCAAGCCGCGGCGAAGAACCTTCCGCCGCTCACGGTGGTAAAGCTCCTTCTCAATCCGGCCAAGGGTTCCAATATCAATGTCGAAGTCTGTCTACCAGACGCGGGGAAATGGAATGGGCGTTTCATTGGCTTTGGCAACGGTGGAGCGGCCGGGCACATCAATTCGGGCAGCCTCGTAGGGTATGCTGCCAAAGGGTTTGCCGTGGCGACGACTGATATGGGCACGGCTCCAAACTCGGACTCAGGCATCGGCAACCCAGAGGTGTGGAAGGACTTTGGCTATCGCGCCACTCATCTGATGACGACTGCCGCCAAGCAGGTTGTTCAGGCCTATTACGGCAAGTCACCCCAGTACTCCTATTTCAACGGGGGCTCGACGGGCGGCCAGCAGGCGCTTCAGGAAGCCCAGCGATATCCAGAGGACTATGACGGCATCGTTGCTAATGTGCCTGCCCACTGCCGCACTCCGCTGCATGCTTACTTCCTGTGGAACGACCAGATCTTCCATCAATGCCCTTTCACTCCCTCTCAGGAAGAGAATATCATTGCCGCAGGTAACGAATATGTGGCTGCTCGTGAACTGCCTCAAACCGCCGGTAAACTCGTTTCCGATCCACGCTGCAACGACAAAGACATAGAAGCTGTGATAGCCCTCGCGCGGAAGAAAGATGCAACACTGACAGACAAGCATGCCGACGCCCTGCGCAAGCTGTTCGGCGGCCCCAAGCACGCCATGACTGGCGAACGCATCTTCAACGGCATTCCGTTTGGCAGTTCCTTCAAGATCGCCCACGGCCACCTCTATCTTTTCCAGTGGGTGTTTGGAAAAGATAAGAACATGATGGACATCGATTTCGGCAAGGACATCGATACCTACACCGCCGCGCTCGGGCCTTATCTCAACGCGGAAAATGCCGATCTCACCGCCTTCGAGAAACGCGGTGGCAAACTGATCGCAATCTCCGGCTCTGCCGATTCCTGCGTGCCCTACCACGCCACTCTCGATTACTACGAGCGCGTTGCTGATCACTTTGGTTCCCTGGAAAAAGCCGCCTCGTTCTTCCAGTTTTACATCATCCCCGGTATGAGCCATGGCCCCGGCCCGGGCATCAACAAGCTGCCAGATATGCTTGGAATGGTGATGAACTGGCGTGAGAAAAACGCCATGCCCGATAAAATCCAAGGCCAGCGCGTTGTCGATGGAAAGACCGAGATCGACATTCCTCTATATCCCTATCCGGCACAAACGGGCTGGGAATCCTCGGATGGATTCAAGGCTGTCACCGGGCCGCGCGGTGGCGTGGATCGCATCGCCGAGCGGTTCAGGCCGAAGGCTGGGAAATGAATGGAGTTAGGGGCAAGACACACGTCGCTGCATTGCCCGCAACGTCCACACTCCCAATGCGGTCCCAAAGGGAAAGGCCAAGAGCAAGAGCCATGCGACCGTGAGAACGTAGCTGCGCCATGTAGAGCGGAGGATGCAAAGGCCTGAGCTCCCCATCAACAACGTGGGAATCAGGCT
>JAQGPI010000144.1 GCA_028293175.1 Verrucomicrobiaceae bacterium
CGCGTTGCTATGGCGACCGGTGGTTCCGCTTCGCTGCACCACTGGCTAACGGCTCCCGAGCCTCAGGCTCGAAGCAGCAACGCAATCTCACTTTCGCCATGCCAATGCAATAATTTGCCGGGCATTCTTTACCCCAATTGATCGAACGTTTTCTTCAGTTGAACAGGAGGCACCTGCCGCCAAGATCGTCCATGCTCAAGCTCTACTCCTATCAGGGATGCTCCACCTGCCGCTCCGCTATCAAGTGGCTCAAAGCCCATGACATTGCCTTTGAAGAAGCGGCGATTCGCGACACACCCCCCACGGTGCCGGAACTGAAAAAGGCGCTGGCGGTGAAGGGAGGGGAGCTGCGCTTGCTCTTCAACACTTCGGGCATGGACTACCGCTCCATGAACCTGAAAGAAAAATTGCCTGCCATGACGGAGGCCGAGGCGCTGACTCTGTTGTCACAGCATGGCAATCTGGTGAAGCGGCCCTTTGCCGTGGACGAGACGGCTGGCGTGTTTCTCGTGGGCTTCAAGGAAGCGGATTGGCAGCTAGCTCTTGCATGATCGAAGGCACACATCGCGTACCAACACCTCTCCATGACCATGAAACCCATCGCCCTGCTGGCTGCCACTTTGCTATTCAATCATGTCCCTGCCATTGCAGGAGTAGGCGTGGGGGCTGCTCCTCTGCCGGGCGCGGAGGTAATCATTGATGGCACGCGGGCGATGCTGGATGACAAATGGATCTACTGGCAAGGACCTGCCTTTGCTTCCTCCATGCCGATCAAGTGGAAGATCGTGGGGGACCCGGTGGACAAGGACAAGGGGACGGTGCTGATGACGGATGACCGCGCGGCGGACGGCGGCAAGTATGGCCACGCGGACATCATTACCAAGAAGGAGTACCGTGACTTCCGCCTGCACATTGAGTTTTGGATCGCCAAGGAGAAGGGCAACAGCGGCGTGTATCTGCAGAACCGCTACGAGATCCAGGTCTTCGATGGCGACAAGACCAAGCACGGCATGGGCGCGGTGATCAATGAAACCGAGTCGCCGTATGGTGCCTATCTGGGCATTGGCAAATGGAATGCCTATGACATCAACTTCCGCGCAGCGCGCTTTAAAGACGGTAATCTCGTTGAGAAGGCGATGGTGAGCATGTACTTCAACGGCCAGAAGGTGCACGACAACGTGCGCATCAATCAGGTGTGGGGCGGCAAGAACTCCGGTCTGGATGGCGGCAACAACGGCGGCAAGGGCATCACGGATGTGCCCGGCGGCCTGAAGCTGCAATGCGAAGGGCACGATGTGCGCTATCGTAACACATGGATCAAGGAAGTGGATCTGAAGTCGGCGGATACGGACTTCAAGGATTGACCATTAAGAGAGGTCCGAATGGTCGCGACAGCGTCGTGGAGTGCGCGTGGCAAGCGAAGCGCGACACCGCTGTTGCCGAGGCGAGGAAACATCGAAGATGTCTCGTCAGCTTACCAATTGCGGCTCCGCATATGCTCTTCGCACAGCTTCATAGCTAGGCCTAGCAACAGCGGTGTCGCGCTTCGCTTGCCACCCGCACTCCGCGACGCTGCCGCGCTCTGCAAAGCGCATCGCTACATCAGGCAAAATACAGGATGCGTCCGCACTGTTCGCAGTGCGTGATCTCTTTGCCCCCTTTCAGGCTGGCGAGGGTGGAGATCACCAGCTTCATGTGGCAGCCGCCGCAGACGCCGTTTTCGGCTACGACGATGGCGGTGCCGCCCTTGTTCTTGCTGAGTCGGTCGTAGAGATTGAGGCTCTCGGGGTCCACGGGCGCGGCGATTTCGGCGCGCTCGGCTTGTATTTCGACCAGGCGTTGTTGGATGTTGACCTGACGCTCATCGAGCTGCTTCAGCTCCTGGTTCACATGCCCCTGGGTGATGGCCAGCTTCTCCTGTGCGGCTTTGAGCGTGACCTTGACGGCCTCAAGCGCCTCCATAAGCTCGATCTGCTTGTCTTCCAGATCGTGTACGTCTTTCTCGTAGCGCTTCACTTCATTGCCGAGCGCCGTGAACTCATCGTTTTTGCGAGTCTCAAACTGCTGGTCTTTCAGACGCTTGATGGTGTTCTGGCGGGTCTGGACATCAAGGTCCAGGGTCTTCATTTTCACCTCCACATCGCGCATCCCGGCATGGGCGGCATCCATTGCAGCCTGATCATCGGATAGCTGGCTTTTAGCGCGGGCCTGGAGATTTGGGATTTCCTTCAGGTCGCGTTGAAGAGCGCGCAGGCGCTGGTCGCGTTCCTGGACTTGGAGAAGCTTGGCGATGGTGGGGAGCATGGGGAAAGGCAGATTGAAAAAGGAAAGGAAAATAGGAAGGCTAGTATAGCTCCACGGGGGAACGCTTGCCGTCTTCCACGCTATGGTCTTTGGCGGCTTCCTCACCGAGAACGGCGACGCGGAGATCCCAAATCTCGCGGTTGATTTGAGCGAAGCGTTCGAGATCGAACTTGGAGGGCGGCTGGAGCTTCTTCTTGGTCTTCTCGATGCGTTGCAGGGCATCGTAAAGGATGGGGGACTCGACGCCTTCAAGGTGCTCGCGGGCGAGTTCCACCATCTCCAGGCGATGGCAAATCATGACGAGGTCGTTGCCGGCGCGCACGGCTTCTTGGATGGCCTGCTCGAACGTCACTTCATTGAGGATGGCGCCCATGTCGAGGTCGTCTGTCATGGCCAAGCCTTCGAAGCCGAGCTGGTCGCGCAGCAGCTTGGTCACGATATTGTGCGAGAGCGAGGCGGGCCAGCGACCGCGGCCTGGATCGTAGGCGGTGTAATTGCTGTGGCAGGTCATCACCGTGTCCAGCTCTGGCAGCAGGGTGCGGTATGGGAGCAGCTCGTCGCGCTCCAGTTCTTCGCGGCTCTTGGTGATGACGGGCAGGAACTCATGCGGATCGCATTCCGCGGGGCCATAACCGGGGAAGTGCTTGCCGCAGCTAAGGATCCCTTCCTTGCGCATGGCGGTGTTGAACATGCCTGCGTTGGTCACGACTTGCTGCGGGTTCTTGCCGTAGGTGCGGCCTTTGAGCGAGTTGTCCGCCGCATCGTCATACGAGATGTCGAGCACGGGGCAGAGGTCGAGATTGAAGCCGAAGAAACGCAGAATCTGGCCGGTGAGCTGGCCATGGGTGTGAATCAGAGCGGGATCTCCCTTGTCGCGCAAGGACTGGGCGTTGGGCGGCTCCTCGCCGATCAGGCGCAGGCGCGACACGCGACCGCCTTCCTGGTCGATGGTGATGAAAGGTTCGGTATCCGAAATATCGCGCAGGTCATCGCAAAGTTTTCGCACCTGCGTGGGCGAGACGATGTTGCGGCCGAACAAAATGAAGCCGCCGGGCTGCAGCTTCTTCAATCGTGCCGCCGTGGCTGCATCCAGTTCCGGTCCCGGAACTCCCGTGAGTAGTAATTGGCCAAGCGCCTTTGAATCCATAGAGCTGCGTGAGTTAAGCAGTACGCAGGAGGGGGGTCAATGAGCAAGGCGGCGGGGGGCAAGATTCCCTGCGCTCTGCTTTGACCAGCGCCGGTCTGTCTGATTGGATGGGGCGGTGAGCGATAAATGGCGAATTTTGATCCTGATCCTGCTGCTGGTGGCGACGATTGGCCTGTGGTGGGCTTTCCGGCCCGAAGCAGGCCCTCGCATCCCAGCGGTGTTTGCTTCCTCGCTACCGGTGAATTGCCAGCAGGTAGTGCTGGTGCTCTCGCCGGATGAGCGATCCGAAAACGCCCGATTGTGGTTGATGGAACGAAGCGAAGGCCAGCCCTGGCATCCGGCGGCAGGCCCCATCGCGGTGACCTTGGGCCATCAGGGACTGGCCTGGGGCAAGGGCGAGCACACGGCCTCGCCGCCCGCTGGATTTCGCATCAAACACGAAGGCGACAAGTGCAGCCCTGCCGGTGTGTTTCGCATTCCGTTCGCCTTTGGTTTGGCAGGCGCTGCCGATGCCACCTGGTTGAAGATCCCCTACACGCCACTCACGCCCACGATCATCGGTGTGGATGATCCCAAATCGAAGTACTACAACCAGATCGTGGACAACACGAAAGTGGAGCGTGATTGGGACAGCAACGAAGCCATGGCGCGGCACGATAAGCTGTACCAGTGGAGCGCCTTCATCGCGCACAATCCGGAAGGCACGCCGGGCCTTGGCTCCTGCATCTTCTTTCACCTCTGGCCCGGCCCCGGACGAGGCACCGCAGGCTGCACCGCGATGGCAGAAGATAGCCTCAGAGAGGTGCTTGGCTGGCTCGATCCGAATAAGGAGCCGCGATTGGTGCAGGGTATCGAAGGGTGGTGAGCCTACGCCACCACATCCTTCAACACATGCCCGTGCACATCCGTAAGACGCACGTCGCGCCCGCTGAAGCGGAATGTAAGGGCATCGTGGTTGATGCCTAACAAGTACAAGACAGTGGCCCACATGTCATAGACGGTGCAGGGGCGGTCCACGGCTTTGTAGCCGAAGTCATCGGTGGCGCCGTACACGTAGCCCGGCTTGGAGCCGCCGCCTGCCATCCACACGCTGAAGCCGAGGGGATTGTGGTCGCGCCCATTGGAACCTTGCGCAAAGGGCGTGCGTCCGAATTCTCCAGCCCAGACGACGAGGGTGGAATCAAGTAGACCACGGGCCTTGAGATCCTTGATCAGGGCGGCGATGGGCTGG
>JAQGPI010000182.1 GCA_028293175.1 Verrucomicrobiaceae bacterium
ATATGCAGCACTGGCATTGCTGGTGACATGCATCGGAGTGTTAGGCATGCGCGGAGTGCCCGGCGTAGTCAGTGGCGCGGGCGTGCTGCGGCCCAAGCATTGCCAGGCCTTTGAATCGCTCATGGTCTTCGAGGACCAGATGAAACCCGAAAAGGACACGGTGGAGTGGCTTCCGGTGGTGGTGCAGGGAAAAGATGAGCCAGCGCTAGCGACCGCCTTGAAGCAAGCAGATGCGGAGCTAGTGAAGGCACAGAAATCCGGGGCCGTATTGAGCGGTTTCCTGCCTACAGCCTTTGCGCCTCACCCTGCCAACCAGCAGGCCAATCTGCCGGTGCTGGGAGCCATCGCCGCAGACCGTGACCGCCTCTTCAAAGCGGCGGAGAGTGCAGGCTTTAATGAGCGCGGGCTGGCTCTTGCCAAGAAGGTGACGGAACAGTGGGCGCTCTGGTTCAAGGAAGACTCGGCGAACGTGCGCTGGCCGGATCTTGGTAAGCTGGACGACTCTATTGGCCGTCAGCTTCATCGTGATGCGAAGGGTCTGGCTGCTGTGGGCTTCGTGCGGATGACTAAAACACCCGCGATCTTCGACTCGCCAGTGATAGCCGCCTTGCAGACCATTCCCGGCGTGCATGTGGCAGGCTGGGATTACCTGTCCAGTCAGCTCAAGACGATCATGGCCCGGGAAGTAACACGGGTGCTGCTGCCGGCGGCGGGACTGTTGTTTATTCTGTTCTTCTTTGTCTTCAAGGGCTGGCACGAGCGGTTGGTTGCGGTCGGCTCCATTGCCTTCAGCGGGCTGATCCTCGTTGCAGGCATGCGCTTGTTAAATGTGGATTGGAACTTCGTTAACATTGGCACCATCCCGCTTTGCCTGGGACTGGGGCTGGACTTCAACATCCACATGATCTACTCGCTGCGCCGCGCCGAACAGACGGGCGAGGACGCTCATGGCATTGGCCGGGCACTCGCCTATTGCGGCCTGTCCACGGGCCTGGGTTTTGGGGCCCTTGCATTGTCGGACAATGTAGGACTGAGTACTTTCGGCGTATGCAGCATGATTGGCGTGCTTGCCACGCTTTTCGTCGCCTCTTATATCGTGCCCTGGGCATGGGTGAACACGCGCAGCACCTCTAGGCCTCAGGCGACGAAGGAGTAGTGCCCGCAGCCTTCTGAGCGGCAATGCAATCGCGCACGATGCGCAGGCATTCTTCCGGACTAGCGGGCATGGGCAGGGTGATGGACTCGCCGTTGACGCGAAGATGGCGCAAGGGACCTTCACGATGCACATGGGTGACCTCAATACCGTGAGAGGCGAAGAACTGCGTGACCTCGAAATTGCTGGCGTAGCGGCCCATGGTTTTGCTTCCTACTCAGCAGCGGTGTCCTTCTCCTTCTTCCCCAGCCCGAAGCTGAAGATGATGGTCGCGGAAACGAGCATCGAACAGCACAGGTAATACAAGCCGCCGACGAATGAGCCTGTGAGCTGCTGAACCGTTCCGAGCACATTGGGCCCCAGGAAGCCGCCGAGGTTGCCGAACGAATTGATCAAGCCAATGCTACCAGCGGCGGCGGACTCGGTGAGAAACATGCTCGGCAGAGCCCAGAACGCGGGCATGTAGCTCTTGAAGCCTGCATAGGCGAAGGCAAAGCAGGTGATGGTGAGCGGCAGATGGCCCTGGGTTTGCGGCATAAGCCCCAGCGCGAGAGAGCCCATTAAAATAGGGATCACGGCGTGCCAGCGGCGTTCCTTGAAATGATCGGAGCTCCACCCTGTGATCAACTGCCCGATCATCGCCACAGCGGGTGGCAGCATGATGAGCCAAGTGAGCTGGCCCATGTCCATCTTGTACCAGTCCTTCAGGATGCTGGGCATGAAAAATTCCACGCCATAGCTGCCCGTGACGGTGCAGAAGTAGGCGGCGGCAAGCAGCAGCACCTTGGGATGGCGCAGCGCCTGCGTCACGGTCATCCGCTTGCCCTTGCGGGTTTCAGCGCGCTCGCGCTCCAGTTCTGATTCCAGCGCTTCGGCTTCTTCATCACTCAGCCAGCGCGCCTGCGATGGTTTATCCACCAGCCAGAAAAGCACCATCAATCCCAGCACAATGGCTGGCAACGCCCAGAACACATAGACCCACTGCCAGCCCACCATGCCAAACACCGGCGGATGATCGGGCCCGCTGCCAATTTTGAGCAGCGCATCAGAGATCTTCGGGCTGATGATTTGCGCGAAAGGCGTGGCGATCAAAAAGGTGGCGAGGGCGCGTGCGCGGTCCTTGCTGGGGAACCAATGGGTGAGGTAAACCACCACGCCGGGGAAGAAACCGGCTTCGGCAAGGCCAAGAAGGAAGCGCACGGTCACAAACTGAAAGACGCTCACATGGTTCGGTCCTTCGGCCATGGCGAAAATGCCCTTGGCCCAACTCGCAATGCCAGTCACCGGTAAGTGAGACAACAGCGAGCAAACCGCATGGGCAATGGCGGCGACGCCGGCGGAGAGTTGACTGAGCACCGGCAGCGGATACTGGACAAAGCCCGTCAAGCCCGCCATCAAGCCCCAGGTGATCATGATGCGGCAAATCCATTTGCGCGCGCTCCAGCGTTCCACCATGAGCGACCCAGGAATCTCTAGCAGAAAGTAACCGAGGAAGAAAATGCCCGCACCAAAGCCGATCACGCCATTGTCAAAGCCAGGCAAATCGTGGGTCATGGTCAGCTTCGCCACCGCCACGTTCTGGCGGTCCACATAGGCGATCATGTAGCTGACGAAAAGCAGGGGCAGCAGCCGCCAGTAAGCCTTCTTGCGGGCGCGATCCAGCGCGGCGGCATGGCTGGAAACATCTGAGGGGGAGGACATCATGAGCGAACTAGGACGAACGGAAAGCGCGACTCTATCGGCAGGGCAGGTGGAAAGGGAAGCGGCAAAATGGAAAGACGGGTAGCCAGGTTCCAACTGGAGATGCTGGAGGAAGTTATTTGAACCGCAAATGGATCCAGAATGGACGCAAATAATACCAATGAAACTTGTCTTCAGAGGTTAACATTTGCGTTCATGCGGTTCCATTTGCGATTGAATCATTCATA
>JAQGPI010000200.1 GCA_028293175.1 Verrucomicrobiaceae bacterium
GGCAGCGTGTGCGTGCCATGGGGTGATCACCCGTAGTATGGCGAACGGGAATTAGAACCGCTCGGCAAGTCACGGGCGTAGACGGTCAAATTGAGAGTGAGGAAGGTATCTAGCCCCCGGGTATTACGCAGGCTTCAGCCTGCCACTGTTTCTGACTTCTTCTCTCTGTCGATTCGTGTTCTTGCACTTGGCGGAGACGTAGCCTAGATGGAATTCATCCCATGGCCTCTACACCTCACGCCCTGATCATCAAGTTCCCTGGCACCAACTGCGATGCCGAAACCGCGCGCGCTCTTGAAGCGGCCGGATTCACAGCGGAAGTGCTGCCGGTGGCGCTGCTGGAACCCGCCGCTTTGGACAAGGCCAAGCTGGTGGTGTTTGCTGGCGGCTTCAGTTACGGCGATTACGTGATGAGCGGCCGGATTGCGCAGCTCATCACCAAGCATAAGTTAGGCGAGCGCTTGAGGCAGTTCGTGGCGGACGGCGGCTATGCCATGGGCATCTGCAACGGCTTCCAAATCCTAACTCAGCTCGACCTGCTGCCGCGTGGCAGTCTCGTACACAACGAAAGCGGGCGCTTCATCTGCCGCTGGACAGGGCTGAAGAAGAACGCGGATAGCCCGTATCTGCGTGGTCTGCCAGATAACTTTGAACTGCCCGTGGCACATGCTGAGGGCCGGTTCGTAGGCGTGGCGGATGAAGCGGGAGAGTACGTGAACAATGGCCGTGCGGCCCTGCTTTATAGCAGCGACATCAATGGCAGCACCCACGCCATCGCGGGCCTGCAGGACGAGACGGGCCGGGTCTTCGGCCTCATGCCGCATCCTGAGCGTTTTATTAGCAAGGCCAACCACTACGATCCCGATTGGAACGGAGCGGAGCACGGCTGGGGCTACTACATGTTCAAGTCCGTGCGCGAGGCGATGGCGAATTAGTCTGCACTGACTTTAAAGGAGGGACATCTCATGATGAGCGCCCTCCGCAACGCCATCGCACCGTGGTGGCAGGCGTTGCTGGATGTGGTCTATCCGCGCACCTGCCGGGCCTGTGATGTGCCGTTGCCGGAGCGCAACGCGGCGAAACCGCTGAGCGAGTGGTTCTGCCAGACTTGCGAAGACTCACTTACCAAACTGGAGAGCCCCTATTGCAAGGTCTGCGCGGAGCCATATGAGGGCATGATCGAGGGTGAGTTCCGTTGCAGCAACTGCGCGGACCGGACGTTTTCTTTTGAGTTCGCGGTGGCCGGTTACCAGGCCGAGGGGGCGGTCCGGGAACTGGTGCACCAGTTCAAGTATGGGAAGGATGTGTCCTTGCGTGGAGCCCTGGGCGATCTCCTAGCGAGGGCCTTGCAAGACCCAAGATTGCAGGCAGAGGACCTCACCACTTGGCGATTGGTGCCGGTGCCTCTGCATAAAGCGCGGCAGCGCGAGCGCGAGTTCAATCAAAGCCTGGAGCTGGCGCAACGATTGGCGCGGCTTACGGGCATTCCGGTGGTGGATGCAATGAACCGCCAGCGCCCGACGAACAAGCAGTCGCGCCTGACGCGCGCCCAGCGGCTGGAGAATTTGAAGGGTGCCTTTGCTATGAAGCGGGCCTTTCGTGATGACCGTTCCAGTCTGCGCGGCATGAACGTGCTGCTGGTGGATGATGTCTTCACTACAGGGGCGACGACGGATGCCTGCGCCAAGGTGCTGCGCCGCCAGGGTGGGATACAGAAGGTGGTTGTGATTGCCGTGGCGAGGGGCTAGGATCGACTCCTCAACCGTATGGGAATTTTCAAGAAACGCACCGTCGAAAACCTCGGCGAGAAGAAGACCGACATGCCTGAAGGGCTCTGGACGAAGTGTCCATCCTGCGGCGAGAGCTTGTATGAGTCGGCTCTGGCCAAAAATCTCCGCGTCTGCACGCATTGCAGTCACCATTTCACCCAGAGCGCCCCGGAGCGTATCGCCGCCTTGTGCGACGAGGGATCGTTTGAAGAAATGGACAATCATCTCCAGTCTCTAAATCCCTTGGGCTTCAAGGGCTACTTGGAGAAGGTGAAGGCGAACCAGGATAAAACGGGGCTGGATGAGGCCGTGGTCACTGGTTGCGCTACAATTGACGGCCAGCCCTGTGTGCTGGCGATCATGGATTTCCGTTTCCTGGCCGCGAGCATGGGCAGCGTGGTGGGCGAAAAAATCACCCGAGCCATCGAGGCGGCGACCAAGGAAGCCAAGCCCGTCATCGTGTTTTCCGCTTCCGGCGGCGCACGCATGCACGAGGGCATTCTAAGCCTGATGCAGATGGCGAAGACGAGCGGCGCGCTGGCCCGTCATGCTGAGGCGGGGCTGAGCTATATTTCGGTGCTCACCCATCCCACCACGGGTGGTGTGACGGCGAGCTTTGCCACGTTGGGCGATGTGATCCTGGCGGAGCCAAAGTGCATGATTGGTTTCGCAGGTCCACGAGTGGTGAAAGAAACCACGCATGCAGATCTGCCCCCCGGTTTCCAGACAGCGGAGTTCATGATGCAGCATGGCCTGGTGGACATCATCGTGGCCCGCAAGGACATGCGCTCCACGCTGTCGCGGTTGATTCATTACACGAACTCGGGCGGCCACGCCAAGCGCGCGGCGTAGGGTCACTCCAACGCATCAAGTACCGATACTGTCGCTCCCCACGCCGAGCCTGCCTCCGTTGCGATGGCGAGGCGTTGGGGAAGGCCTGGGGGCAAGGTGGCTTCCACGGCAACAACGTCCGTGCGGTGGAGCCGTTGACGAGCGGGAACGATGGCTGCGGATGCAAGGTGGCGGAGAGCTTCGAGCTTCGTAGTAATTTGTCGCAACTCCTGCTTGATTTGGAAGTACCTCTCGGAAGTCGGCGCTTCGATTTCCAAGGTGCAAACCTCCACGGCAGTAACGGCAAGTTGCCGCTCCAGGCTCGCCGTTTCATCAGATTGAGGCGGCAGATCGTGGAAACGAATGTAAAGCAGGGCGCGGTTCACAGTGGCACCGCTGGTGTTGCGCAATTGCATGACTAGCTCGCCATCTTCAATCACCGCTGAATCGACCACTACCGGAGTGCCTGCCGGCTTGGAAGGCAGATGTGCCAATGTTTCCATGGGGACTGGCTTATGATCTGCTAAAAGCGCGCGGATGTCCGCCGCACATAGAACCAGACCTGTCTCCGGCTGGATGACCACGCCACAGGTATCGCCCATGGCATTGAGTACAGCAGAGCCTGCAAAGGAAGGAGGCAATGGCGTGTCGAGGGTGTAATGCATGTGGCCGTTATCGTCCTCGCTCTCCTGCACATGGGAGAGGGACGGCGCAGGCAGGAGCCCATTGCCTGTAACGACCAGTTCTTCTCCCACTGCTGGGTCCTTGGAGGACCAATCAAGACCCACGCCGGGATCTGCAATTCCTAGCACCACCACGTCCTTTTCTGGATTAATGATGAAATTGGCAGCAGGCACCCGCCGACCGTTTTCAAACCAGACCTCGACTGAACCCGCGCCTCTGACGACGGACAGTGCGGTGACCACATGCAAACCGTCCTGAGTGAGAAAGCCAGAGCCAAAGTTCCGTGGAGCTTCCTGCTCATCCAGTGCCAGTATAGCCACCCTGCCATGCACAGCGCGATGCTCCACCCGCTCAAAAGGAAACGTAGCTGGCGCTGCCCTGGCGCTGGCCGTGAGGGTGCCATGCAGGACAGGGTAACCGCGGTGAATCTCTTCTGCGGGTTCCGCGCGCTGCCCGCTGGCCTTTATCATGTGGGAAGGCGTCGGCAGTCTCGTGGCAACCCAGGCCACTGTTGCGACAAAGCCCAAGCCGGTGATTACCACGAGAAGCGGGAGAAGCCGTGTTGGCCACTCCGATTTTCCGCTAATAAGGTCCGACAGCGGTTCAGCCGTTGCCATGTGCGAAGCTTGGTAAGTATCAGTGAGGCGCAAGCCGCCAGCGTGCAAAAGCGCAAGCATTGTGCGCTCATCGTAGTCACCGATGGCTTCGCCATTGCGTTGGACGTGGTAGGACACAGGGGCGGAACTATCGCCTCCATATTCAGATTAGTCCAGTAAACCTGAGAACTCCAATAACGTTACTTTACAGGTTCTGGCATGCCATAGATTGCTGCCAGATAGTCAGCAAGCTTTTCAACCTGATCTTCCGGGATGGGCGCGGCGAACTTGCCGCGCATCTTCTCCACGCTTGCCTTCCAGGCGGTGCGGGTAAGGGAAGGCTGGCTGTTGATGTACTCCGCCGAATGGCAGGTCATGCAGTGCATAGCGGCCAGCTCCGCCCCTGGAGCATTACGCAGTGCCGCTACTTCCACAGGCAGGGTGATGCTCACTGGCGCTGATTGGGCCAGCCAGCCGCCGACAAATGAAAAGGCGAGGCTAATAAGAATAGTCTTCATGGCTCAGACGGCTTCGATGCGGGTGGTTTCGACGACGTTGCGCAGGTAGCCATTGGGGTTCCATTGCGCCTCCAGGGGTTGCGATTCGCCCTCACGATTGAAGGCACGCACCTTCAACTCGTGAGCTCCGGCAGGGAGTTTCAATCCCGGCACTTCCCATTCACGGAAGGAGTAGTTGCCTAGGTCCTTGCCCAGCGTGACATCGCTCCAGGTTTTGCCGCCGTTCATCGAGACCTGCACCTCGCGGATGCCGTAGCCGCCATCGAAGGCGATGCCCTTCAAAGTCATCGCCTTGCCAGCTTTGATCTGCGCGCCATCCAGCAGGCTGGTGATGAAGCTGCGCACCTTGTAGCGCTTGATCTCCGTGGTCTTTGCCGCTGTCGTGCCCGGCTCGATGAAGCCGCAGCCGTTGTCGGGAATGCGGTAGGCCGTAGCGTTCCAGAAGCCGGTGAAGGGCTCGCTCAAGACGGTGATTTCATTCAGATGCTTCACCCAGTAGGTGCCGTAATAGCCCGGCACTACAAGACGCAACGGGAAGCCGTTGAGGAAGGGCAGGGGCTCGCCGTTCATCTCGTAGGCGATGATCAGTTCGCCATCCAGCGCCTGGTCCAGCTCGATGGCTTTGATGAAATCCGGCGTCTTCTCAACCACCGCCTTGTCCAGCCCATTGAAAGTCACCTGTTTGCTGCCCGCCTTCACTCCGGCTTTCTCCAGCAGATCCTTCAGGCGCACGCCTTTCCACACCGCATTACCCATGGCGCCATTGCCAAGCTGGCCGCCCACGACGCGGGGTGTTTGAAAGCCACGGCTATTGCCGGAGCATTGCAGCACTGCCGTCACTTCCACCGCGAGGAAGTCCTTTTTCAACTCTGCCAACGTGAATGAAAGCGGCTTGTCCACATTGCCGGCAACGCTGAGCTTGTGCGTATCGGGATCAATTTTCGTGGGCAGACCGGCAAGATGGTAGCGGACAAAGAACGCATCATTCGGCGTGATCACGCCTTCATTGAACACCTCAAACGGCGTCTCAAGCTGCGGCGGGCGCGAGGTCAGCACCATCAGCGGGCGCTTGCCAGGGTACTTCACCAGACGGCGCTCGCCGTTTTCAAAGGGCAGTTTCACCACGTCTTCACCGAAGGCCTGGGTGGCAATCGCGCCTCCGGCGATCAGTGTCTGGGCCCGCAGCCAGTCGCGGCGGGAGAAAGGGGCGGAAAAGAGATCGCGCATAATGGAATTAAACGCAGGCTGGAGATGATTTCAACGCATCAAAAGCGGCCACCTCGTTTGGGGCCTGCGGAAACGAGAAGGGCTTGAGAAGACCTCCCTTGGGTACGTTAGTGATTCTGCGCCCGGTGATCAATGTGCCCACTGACGAATCATGGAAAAAAACGAGCTCACCCATTTCCTCGAAGAAGGCTATCTTCGTCTGCCAAAGGCCATCCCCGCCCCTCTCCTGGGCCGGTTGCACGAATTGTTTGATGACCTCATGTCGCAACGCGATGTTGAAGGGCTGCTGGTGGCGAACGAGATCGATGGAGTTTCCTACATTGCCAACATCGAGACCCCCTGCTGGCGTGGCAATCTGGCGGCTTTGGAAACGCTGGGCTTTCCCCTCATCCAGGAGGTGGCGCGGACCATCTGCGGTGAGGAGTTTTTTTGCATCCAGGATTTTGCGGTGGTGAAAATGCTAGGCGACAACATGCCTATAGGCTGGCACCAGGACATGCTGCATGAGCGCACCGGGCACTGCTTCGGCATGGGCATCTATCTCGACAGTGCGGGAGCTGGCGATGGCGCACTCAGAGTCGTGCCGCGCAGCCATACCAGCGGGCGAAATATCCGTGAGCTGCGGCATGAACCCTCGATTGAGGTGCCCATGGAGGCGGGTGACATCCTGATACAAGACATGATGCTGGCCCACGCTTCTGGACCGCTCACGCACCGCCCCCTTCGCCGCGTGCTTTACTTCATCTTTTTGTCCGCCCCGCAGGTGCGCCGAGAAAATCTCTACCCCCAGGCCCTCATTACCCGCCGCACCCAGGTGCTCGAGATAGCCATCGAGTACTACCGGCGGCAGCACCCTCCGCTCCCGGAGTGGAATACCCCGCTCTTAGACCTTGTCCAGGACCCCGAGAACTTGCGGAAGGAACTCGCGGAACTTTACCGCGAACCCATCCGTCCCCGGCCCTCCGCCTATTATTTTGAAATGCCCACGGAAGCAAAGAATGCGCGGCAGCCTCCCGGCCACCGCGCTTCTTTCAACACCACAGGAACAACTCGTCCCTGAAGAAAGCTTAGAAGAACAGGCGCAGGCCCACCAGTGAGGTCCAGCCCTTGTAGCCGGCGCTGGCTCCGGTGCCGCCGCTCAGATCGGCGTATTGCGCGCCAGCCATGAGTTTCAGTTTCTGGCCGTAGAGATAGTAGTTCAGGCCCACATACACCGCATTGTAAGTGTCGCCGGTGAACTTGCCGACGGTCTTTTCCTGCCGGTTAAGCGTGGTGATGCCGTTGTCTTCAGAGGCAAGCATGAGCTGGTAACGCGCTACCAGTTCCAGCTTCTTAGTGAGGTAGTAGGTAGGCATCAGCATGAAGCTGTAGATGTCGCCTTTGCTGTCGATGCCATTGCCGTAGCCGAGCTGGGTGGCGAAGCCGAACTTGCCCTTCTGATAATCAAAGTAGGTGGCGGCGGCGTTCTGCATCGAGACGAACACGTTGCTGTTCTCATTGTTGTCCATGTGCATGTAGTCCAGCGCCCACACGGCCTTCTCAGCCTGAAGTGCTTTCGAGAAGTCGTAGCTGATCTCCGCAAGGTAGCTGCTGCCACCGTTGAAATCGCCAAACTCCTTGTCTGATTGATCCGAATAGACGCCAAGCAGGTAACCCCAGTTGCCGATCTTGCCGAACACGTTCACGCCAGGCTCATAGTCCGTGCCCGGATTGAACACCTGATCATCGAAGGCGGTGCGCTCAAAAAATTTATGCAACGTATCCGACATGGACCGGTCGTAACCAAAACGCGGCTCCAACTTGCCCGCGCGAACATTCAGGGCATCGCTGAAGTGCAGGCCAATGAAGAGGTCGGTGAAGCGATTGTAGAAGACCTCGTCCGCATTGAAACTGCGCAGGTTAGTTTCCATCGTGGCCTTCACCTGGATGAACCGGTCGGCCCAATAGGAGTCGAAACCAAAGCGCATGCGGCGGATCTCGAAGAAGTCGTTATCGCCCTTGTTGGAATCGACATTGAAGTAGTCGAACTGCGCGCGGCCCGTGAGGGCGAATTCTTCGAGGAAAGGATTCTCGTTATTCTTGTAAAGCACTGGCAGGGCCCAGATCTTGTCGAAGGCGGACTGCTCCTTGGGAGCCACGGCTGAGTCCAAGTTCTTGCCTGAAGAGGCGGGTGCGGTGCCTGCCTGTGCGGCGAGGGCAAGGGAGAGGCTCAGGGCGGTCAGCAGTGGGCTGGCTGTCATGGAGAGGCGGGTGAGGTTCATTCGATTCAGAGGATGCGCAATCCTGTTTTCAGGACCACGCCAAACCTGTTACAAGAATGACACTGACACGTCGATTGATGCCACGTGACGGTTTTGACACATTTGGTTTGGACAGGTGTTTACAGTCCTATCACAACCGTCAAATGGGAAGGCCGATCGGCAACGAAGATTGACTGTTTCGCTGCGAATCCTCAGGATGAGCGCATGAGAATTCTCACTATCCTTGCTCTGTCGAGTTTGCTGAAGGTGGCGTTGGGAGTCGAAGCTCCCGAGGGCAAGGAGGTGCTGCTGGTGGACGACCCAAAGCAGCCTTTTCTCATCTCCCATGAACTGCAGGTGAACATCTTTCTCGGCTCTGGAGGTGAAGGCATAGTACGAATGGACAGAACCGTCCCCGGTATCCACGGACTCATCAATCAGGCACCGCTGGCGAGCTGGGAAACAGATGATCAGACCGTGCAACGGGCAGTCTTTGATCTCATTGGCATTGGGGCCTCTCCAGCTCCACGCGTGTACCTCGTGAACACAGCTCTTTTTCTCGACAGGCCTCAGCCGTATCAGGTGGCGGCGCTGAGTGCCTTGCCTGCGGGCCCGAGGACAACCGAGCAGCGGAAAGGCGGGTCAGTGACGTTTCGCACCACCGACTGGTTTGAAGACGCGGCCATCAAACAGCTAAAGGCCGGGCATGCCCTCGTCACCTACACCGAGGGCCATGTGATACGTGCTGTGGGTGCCATCCGCGCCAGCGAGTCGTGCCTGCGCTGCCATGATCAGAACAAGGCGGGCGACCTGCTGGGCGCCTTCACTTACTTCGCCGTTTCGTCACCTGGGAATGACAAGGTAAAACGCGACCAACTGGCAAAGCTACTGGACCAAAAGGCGGCGCCCGACGAGATAGTGGCAGCACTGGGTTATCATCCTCGGGAAAGGCAACGGCATGCCGATGATAATAGTCAGACGCCTGAGATGTGGACCAATATGGAGCTCGCCAGGAATGGATTCGTCACACAGACGCTGATTTCAGCCGTGCAAAAACAGCGGGAGGATCTGGAAGTGTTGCACCTGCAAATATCGCATAAAAATGCCCACACGGGATGGAATGACTCGGTGGAGACCCGGCCTTTGAAAAAGACGGCGGGCAGTTGAACTCCGCAGCTTACCGACTGCCGAGATCTCCCGGCGCCTTCATGAGAAGGTACTGGGCGGCTTACTGGCTGTTACGGCATTGAGATAACTGTTCGCGCACGGGTCAGCTCCTGTTCAGCGAGTGCCGTTTCCAACACAATGTCCACGGCAAATTTCTGACGCCCATGCGTGAGCTTGTTGTTCTCCTCGGCGGCTTTCACGCTGGGCGCTGTCAACGCTATACCGAGGGCATGGGCAGCAGAAGTGTTCGCAAACATCAAATGCTGCGCCAATCAAGGCCGCTGTCGCATGTTTTCCCAGGCTTTCTGGAAAGTCAGCATCACGGCTATTAGACCAAGAACCAGAGCAAGCAGTCGGATGGGCTCAGGCGTAGCTGACACCGGCAGAGCTTGCACGGCCAGCAGGGTGGACTGGGTGTCGGAGGCAGTAGTTCCGGGACTTGAGGCACTAGCCACCATCAACGCTGCCACGAAGCAGAGGAAACAGTAAAAAAAGGTGCGCCAAGTCATGAGTTGAAGCCAGCCGTCCGAAGGAATGTACTAAAATAACAAAAAAACGGACGCTTGGAAACATCATTTTAAATATTGGCTTAGATTTTTGTCAGGAAAAACGCCACAAGCCCAAATTTACCGCTCAGGCTTCCAGCTTGCAGAAAAGCGAACTCGCGGTCCATTAGCCACCCCTTCCGATCCCTTATCTTCCTTATGCCCCAAGCCGCCTCCCCCCGTCCCATTCGCATCGGTCTTGCCGGCCTCGGCAACGTAGGAGCGGGCGTGTACAAGAATCTTCAAAAAAATGCCTCGCTCATTGAGCAGCGCACCGGGGCCTCGCTTTCAGTGGGCAAGGTGGTGGTGCGCAACATCGCCAAGGCGCGGGATGTGGAAGTGCCTGCGGAACTGCTCACCACGGACTGGCGCGAGCTGATCAGCGACCCCTCGCTGGCGATCATCGTCGAATTGATCGGTGGCACTGGCGAGGCGTTTGAACTCGTCAGCGCCGCGCTAAAGGCCAAGAAGATCGTGGTCACCGGCAACAAGGC
>JAQGPI010000203.1 GCA_028293175.1 Verrucomicrobiaceae bacterium
GTGGCCACAGCGGGTGTGATTGATCTGCCCTACCTAGTTGCGGCGCAACTAGGCTACTTGAAAGACCGCGCTCATCTCTCCATTGACCCATTCGCGGGGGGGGGCTATGACGCTCCCCCTATGGCCATTTCAGACCGCCAACACACGCTGGCGAAAGCAGCTACCATGACCGGAACCTCGTTGCATACGGGAGCTTCCGTCACGCTCACCTTGCAGCCCGCACCGGAGAATTTTGGCATCAAGTTCCGCCGCATGGACCTTGAAGACAAGCCCCTCATCGCCGCCCTGGTGGACAAGGTGCAGAAGGTCGAACGCGCCACCACCCTGGCCGAAGGCGCGGTGAAAGTGCAGACCGTGGAGCATGTGCTCAGCGCCCTCAGCGCCATGGGTGTGGACAACGCCATTGTGGAGATGGATGCCAACGAGCCACCCATCGCCGATGGTTCCGCCCTGCCTTTTGTGGAGCTGATCAAGGCCGCCGGCCTGGTGCCGCAAGACGCCAACCGCAGCATCTATGAGATCCGCGAGCCCATCTTCCAAGAGACCCGCGATGGCAGCATCCTGCACATCGTGCCGGACAAGGGCTTCCGCATTTCCTGCACCAATGTGGGCCCCAATGGCCGCAACACCCAGTTCTACAGCACGGAGATCACCCCCGAGTTGTTCGAGAAGGAAATCGCCCCGGCACGCACCTTCGTTTACTATGAAGACGTCGCCCCGCTCGCGGAGAAAGGCCTGATCAAAGGGGGCACGCTGGAGGCTGCCGTGGTCATCCGTGGCGATACCCTGCTTTCCAAGCATCCGCTGCGGTTCGAGGAGGAGTTCGCCCGCCACAAGATCCTCGATATCATCGGCGATCTTAGCCTAACAGGTAAGCGCATTCGCGGTCACGTCATCGCCATCCGGCCGGGCCACGGGCCTAACACCGAGCTGGCGAAATCCATCGTCAAGCAGTACAACGAGATGCGCATGATGGTGCCCATGCACGTGAACATCCCACTGGGCGATGCGGTGATCAATTGCGAGGAAGTGCAGTCCATCCTGCCGCATCGCTACCCCTTCCTGATGGTGGACCGCATCGTCGGATTTGAAGGCGAAACCAAGTGCCGTGGCATCAAGTGCGTGACCATCAATGAACCCTTCTTCCAGGGCCATTTCCCCGGCCATCCGATCATGCCGGGCGTGCTGCAATTGGAAGCCATGGCGCAAGTCGCCAGCGTGCTCCTGCTGCGCATGCCGGGCAACCAGGGCAAGATCGGCTACTTCCTGAGCGCTGATAATGTGAAGTGGCGCAAGCCCGTGCTTCCCGGCGATGTGCTCGTGATTGATACCGAAGTGCTCAAGGTGAAGCGCAGCATCGGCCAGGCCAAGGGGCGCTGCTCCGTGAATGGCGTGGTCGTGAGCGAGGCGGATCTGATGTTCAGCCTCGTGGATAGGTGAGGCCGGGCTCGTCGCCCGAATAGCCCATGGCCCAAGTAGCCCAGTTGCGCCGCAACGGGTGGCGTTTGGTGTGGCCGCAGCGGGTGTGATTGATTAGCGCTTCCTAGTTGCGGCGCAACTAGGCTACTCGTGCTGGGCCGTGAACGGGCGGTGGAAGGTGATTGAACGAAAGGCCTGTCTCCGGCTACCAATGGCTCATCCTTCTCCCACGCATGAGCCTACCTCCCTCCTCTTCATGGCGTTATTTCTGGCTGCGTACCGTCTTGGGGCCGATGGCGGCGGGGTTGTTATACACGGGGGCGTTTGCGCCGGTGGCGCTTTGGCCGATGGTATTCATCGGGCTGGGGGTGCTGCTGTTTTGCCTGCGAGGCCTTACGCCTTATGAGGCGCGGCGGGCGGGGTTCTTGTTCGGCATGGTGGTGACGTGCCTAGGCTGCCTGTGGCTGAAGAACATCTTTGGCTGGATGTTCCTGGTGCTGTGCGCCTGGCAATCGTTGTTCTGGTCGCTGTTCGGCTGGGGGCATGCGATCATCGACCGGCAGCCGTGGAACCGGTGGCACAAGGCGCTGGCGGTGGCTTGTGTATGGACGGGCGTGGAGTTCATCCGCGCGGAACATTGCTGGCTGGATTTCCCTTGGCTCACGCCGGGTCACGGCCTTGGGGTGATGCCGATTTTGACCCTGCCGCTGCTGTCGTGGATCGGTGTGTATGGGGTGGGATTTGTGGTGGTGGCGGTGTGCATGGTGCTAAGGCCGAGTGAGGAACGGATGCGGCGATGGCTGGGGGGACCGGTCACGGCGCGGGGAGTGTGGAGGGCTGCTGGCACTTGCATTTTCGTTGCTGTTACCGCAGGGCCTCTAGGGTTTGTGGGCTCGGCGTGGAAGGGGATTCAAAACAGGGAGGCCGAAATGCTCAACCGAGGGCTGCCCAAGATCACCTTCGCCGCCATTCAGCATGAGCAGGGCTCGATTGATGCTTTCATCGAGCAGACGCAAGCCCTTGCCACGCCCGTGGATCTGGTCATCTGGCCAGAGGAATCGGTGCCGTATGATGTGCTGCCGCCCGCCGATGAATGGCCTCGGCTTGTGGATCTTGCGAAGCAGAAGAACTGCGTGCTGGTGCTGGGCACTCAGCAGCGCGGCAGTGGCAAGGCGTGGTGGAATACGGCGCTGACGCTGGATGCCTCAGGTGAACTCGGCAGGCACTACAAGATGCATCCGGTGCATCTCTTTAATGACGGTACGCCGGGCACAGAGGCGAAGCCGGTAGCCACGCGCCTGGGCAAGATCGGCACGCCGATATGCTTCGATTGCGACTACCAGGACGTGGTGCGGAAGATGACGCTGGCCGGCGCGGAGTTCTTTGCGGTGCCGAGCATGGACCCCATCGCCTGGGGGCCGGACCAAAGGCAGATGCACAGCGAGCTGTTCCGTATCCGTGCGGCTGAGAACGGCAGGGCGATGGTGGTCTGTGCCACCTCGGGGGTGACGCAGGTGATCGATGGCTGGGGCTACAACCGCAGCCGGTGGGTGCAGGAGGGGCTGAAAAGAAAGCGCGTGGACAGCGTGCTGCCAGCGCTGGTGCCGGGGGTATTGACGGGGCAGATCAGCGTGCGTACGGGCTTCACTTTCTTTACCCTCTACGGCTGGGTTTTCCCCTGGCTGGCGCTGGTGGCGGGAGCTGGGATCATGGGCGCGGTGCTGGTGCGGGGGAGAAAGTCGAGCCCTGCAGCCGAGTAGCCCAGTTGCCGCAACTGGTGGCGTTTGGTGTGGCCGCAACGGGTGTGATTGATCTTGCGCTTCCTAGTTGCGGCGCAACTAGGCTACTTGGGCGCTGGGCTGCTCCGAGCTTCCAGTCCCAAATCCCAATCCCACCAAAGGCTGGCTTTTCTGGGACTGGGATTTGGGATTCAGAGAAGTAGCCCAGTTGCGCCGCAACTGGTGGCGCTTCATGTGGCCGCAGCGGGTGTAGTTGATCTGCGCTTCCTAGTTGCGGCGCAACGAGCTACTCGGGCGTGGGGCTGCTCAGCCACCAGGGCAGGCCTGGTGACCTCGGCCAACCCTTCGCTTGTGAGACGGAGGCCGTTCCCACTTCGGGACCAAGTAGCCCGGTTGCGCCGCAACTGGTGGGGGCTTTGTTGGGACCACAGCGAGTGTGATTGATCTGCCTTACCTCGTTGCGGCGCAACGAGCTACTCGGGCGTGGGGCTGCTCACGTGCTTCGCACTCCGCCACATCATCCGTGTCCTTCCAAAGCGCTTCGCGCGCCTCCACACCCTTCCTCCAAGCCCCTCACCATCATTCCCTAATGCACTCTAAAAATCCTGCGCCATGATAACCACCCCCCGCCCTTACCGCCCCATGTCCCGCATTCCTGAAGAAACCATCCAGCAAGTACTCGCCGCCACGAACATCGTGGACCTGGTGGGGAAGTACGTGCAACTGAAGCGCGACGGCCCGGGGTTCAAGGGCCTGTGCCCGTTCCATACGGAGAAGACGCCGTCGTTCACCGTGAGCGCCACGCGCAACACTTACCACTGCTTCGGCTGCGGGGTGGGCGGCACGGCGATCCGCTTCCTGATGGAGCACGATGGGCTGCAATTCGTGGAGGCGGTGAAGCGGCTGGCGGAGTCGGCGGGCATTCGCATTGAAGAGGAGGTCTGGGATGCGAATACGGAGCGGGAAGCGAAGCAGCGGGCGATCCTGAAAAAGGTGCATGAGGACATCGCGGTGTTTTACCATGAGCTGCTGTTAAAATCGCCGCTGGCGGATGCGGCGCGCCAGTACCTGAAGGGGCGAGGCCTAACCTCCGCCGTAGCGAAAAACTGGCAGATGGGCTATGCGCCGGAGAACCCGGACCTGCTGCGCCGCTGGTCGGCGGAGAAGAAGTACTCCGGCGAGATCCTGGTGGAGGCGGGCATCCTGGCGCAGGCGGATGACGGGCGGAAGTACCCGCGCCTGCGCCACCGCTTGATGTTCCCGATCCGGGATGAGAACGGCACGATTGTAGCCTTCAGCGGGCGGGTGCTGAGCGCGGACCAGAAGGGCGGCAAGTACGTGAATTCGCCAGAGACGCCGATCTTCTCGAAGAGCAAAGTGCTGTTCGGTTTTGACAAGAGCAAGCGGGCCATTGCGAAGGCGGAAAAGGTGATCATTTGCGAAGGTCAGCTCGATGTGATTGCGGCGTTTGAGGCGGGCGTGCAGAACGTTTCAGCGCCGCTGGGCACGGCCTTTACGGAGTTCCATGTGAAGATGCTCAAGCGCCTCACTAAAGAGGTGGTGCTGTGTTTCGATGCGGACAACGCGGGCTACAACGCGGCGGAGAAGGCCTTCAAGATTCTGTCGCCGGAGGGGATGACGGTGCGGGTGGCTTCGCTGCCAAAGGGAGAAGACCCGGACTCGATGATTCGCAAGCACGGCCCGGAGGCCTTCGCGGCGGAGATCGAGAAGGCGGTGGAGTTCCTCGACTTCCAGATCGCGCACAAGAAGGCGTCGATAAGCGGCACGGACTTGCGCAGCCAGGTGCAGTTGATTGAGCAGGCGGCGGTGACCATTGCGATGAACACGAGCATCTCGGCGCGCGAGCTGATGGTTCGCAGCCATGCCGGCTCGCTGGGGATCAGCGAGGAGGTGCTGCGGCAGGAGGTGGCTGAATTTGTGAAGCGCCGGGCCAAGGGCGAGGCGAAGGATAAGGAGAAGAGGGCGGTTACGGCCCCGGATGACGCGCGCAAATTCCTGCAATCTCAGCACGATAATGCTTTGATGTTGGTGTCCCTGGCCGTGGCGCATCCGGAGGTGCTGGAGTGGCTGCGCAACCAGGACATCGAGGAACTGCATCACGATTTTCCAGGCACGCAGATGCTGCATCAGGTGTGGCTGGCGCATTTCCCGGCGGGTGATGAAGGCGCGTTCTCGGTGTTTTTGACCACGCTCTCGGCAGCGGAGGAGGCGGCCTTTACCCAGCTCCTAGCCAATCGCAAGCTGGCGGAAGGAGGTCTGCCGAAGGCGCAGGAGACGCTGGCGGCGCTGCAGACGGAGCGGCTGAACTACCTGATCAAGCGCGCACGGGCCGCGATGAAGCAGGCGGATCTGTCGCCGGAGCGCCTTCAGGAGCTGCACCATCAGGTGATGGAGTGGCATAAAGAATACCTAGACCGGATGAAACGTGGATCAGATAGTCAATGAGCCTGTGAAACCCTCACGGTTAGGACCTTCGCGGAACCTATGGCCGTCTCATCGAAACACCCTGCCAACGGCAATCATAACCCTGGTAAAGCATCCACCAACAGCGCCGCCGAGGCTGCTGATGAGGGACTTTTAAAGCGCAAGCGCGGTCGTCCGCGTAAAGATCCCGGCGCGCCTCAACGTCCACGCACGGCGGAAGCCGCGCCTTTGCAGCCGGGGCAGAAACGCCGTGGCCGACCGCCCAGGGGAGCCAAGCCGGCCGTGCCTGCGATGGTGCATGACGACATCAATTCCCCTGAGATCCAGTCGAAGCTGCGTGAGCTGATCCGGCTGGCGAAGGAACAGGATTACCTCACCTACGATGATCTCAACGGCGCGCTGCCGGATGGTCATGTGTCCGTCGATCTGATGGATGAGATCATCACGCGGCTGCGCACGATGGAGATCCGGATCGTGGAGGAAAGCGAGGTGGACCGCGTAAAAGCGCCCGAGGCTGATTCGCATGAGGCGGAAGAAACCGGCGCGGAGGCCGAAGTCGAAGTCGGCGGGCCCGTAGCGGCGGAGCGGAGCGTCGAGTCGAAGATGGATGTGCTGGATGATCCGGTGCGGATGTATTTGAAGCAGATGGGCCAGGTGCCGCTGCTGACTCGCGACCAGGAAATCGTCATCTCCAAGCGCATCGAGAAGGCGGAGAACAGCCTGCAAAACTGCCTGCAAACGGTGGGCTTCATCGCGGAAAACTATGTGCAACTGGCTGACGCTTTGATCGGCGGCCTGGAGCGTTTTGACCGCTTGGTGATCGATCAGAAGAACGAGGACCGGGACGGCTACTTCAAGAAGCTGGCGCAGACCCTGGGCCAAGCCCGCACGGCGCTGGACAAGTGCAAGGCGACGGTGGTACCGCTGATGGCGGCCCCGGTGAAGAAGCGTGCGGCGCTGGAGGAACAGTTCGCGCAGGAGCGCGGCGTGTTCTTCAAGCTGTGCAACAAGTTCTACTTCAAGCAGAAGGTGAACGAGGATTTCGTGAGCCTCATGCGTGACCAGCTCGCTGAGCTGGACCGGATCGAGCGCGACATCGCGGTGGACCCGGAGAACGAGGTGGCGCAGGAGCTGCTGCGGTTGTTCGAGCAGCGTGCGTGGCATCGTGCCGACCATTTCCGTTCCCTGGTGAACGAAGCCGGCAAGTGGGTGGCGGACAGCACCAAGGCGAAGACGGAGATGATCGAGGCGAACCTGCGCCTGGTGATCTCCATTGCCAAGAAGTACACCAATCGTGGCCTGTCATTCCTGGATGTGATCCAGGAGGGCAACATGGGCCTGATGCGTGCGGTAGAGAAATTTGAGTACCGGCGCGGATACAAGTTCAGCACGTATGCCACGTGGTGGATTCGCCAGGCGATCACCCGCAGCATCGCCGATCAGGCGCGCACCATCCGCATCCCGGTGCACATGATCGAAACGATCAACAAGCTGATGCGCGTGCAGAAGCAGCTCGTGCAGGAGCTGGGCCGTGATCCGACGCCGGAGGAGATCGCTGATGAGGTGCATCTGCCGGTGGAACGTGTACGTGCCGTGCTGCGCATGAGCCAGCAGCCGATCAGCCTGCAAGTGAAGGTGGGCGATTCGGATGGCGATACCGAGTTCGGTGATTTCATCGAGGACAAGGAAGCCTCCAACCCCATGGAAATGACGGCGATGAACCTCCTGCGCGACAAGCTGCGGGATGTTCTGGACACGCTAACCGAACGGGAGCGCGAGGTGCTAGAGCAGCGCTTCGGCCTCTCCGACGGCGCAGGCCGCACGCTGGAGGAGGTGGGCAAGCAATTCCAAGTCACCCGCGAACGCATCCGGCAGATCGAGGCAAAGGCGCTGCGCAAGCTGCGTCATCCTACGCGCATTCGGAAGCTGGGCGGGTTCTTTGGAACGCAGTAGGGGGGTATGAAAGGTAGAAGAGGGGCGTTGGACCCTTCCGCCCCTCACCCCAACCCTCTCCCGCCGGGAGAGGGAGTTTGCGCCGGATCTTCCAAGACATTTCGCTTGGACGAGCCACAAACCAGTCGTCCTCTCCCGGCGGGAGAGGATAAGAGGTGAGGGGCGGAACGGCCAGAGGTCAAATGTTCGCAGAGTTTCTTGCCCATCGATGGTATTTTCCAATCTGTGTGCGACTTTTTCCTGTCGCGACAGTTTGATCATGCAGATCAATCCTCCCCACTGCCATGGAACCATTCACCCCCGAAGACCCGCTCTGGAAGCTGATGGGCAAAGCCCGTC